>DATKAN010000037.1 GCA_035498035.1 Nitrospiria bacterium | reverse complement strand
TCCGTTTGCTGCAAGAGAATAGCCCCCAGCGAGTCTTGGGCCAGATAGAAGACGAGGGCCCGGCTGCCGTCTTCCAGTTGAAGGATCTCATCCATCGCGGCCGTCGGCAGTCCTTTAATCCAGGCAATTCCGTCTCCGATCGATACAAGGCTCCCCTGCTCGGTGACGCGCAAGCCGAAGCGATATCGTTTTATCCAATTTGACCGTCGGGCGAGTGCGGAGCCGTTCCGTTCTTTATCCAATTGAGCCATCACCGGCCTCGGAGAAATCTTCCAGCTCGTCCTGCAGGTTGGCGCGCAGCACCCAGGGACCGATGCTGATACGAACCCCGGCGATCAAGTGGGCGTCTTGGATCAGCTCGCAGCGCACGGGCTGTCCGATCAGGTCCTCGATGACGCGTATCAGGGCGTCCCGCTGATCCGCGCGGACGGGAAATGCGCTGATCAGCTTCACACTTGAACCGGGGGCCTGATGGGCGGCGCGAATCGCTTGCTTCTTTTCATCTGGAAGACGCGGCAGGTCTTTCATCACCATATCAATTATTTTGGATTCCAGTTCGGGAGACGCAAAACGGGGCAACAACCCGGCCAAAAAGCGTCTACCCTGCGCCAAGGCCTCTCCTTCGACCCCGCGGCTGAGTTCGTCGATGCGCCGTTGCTCAAGAACCAGATTCTTCTCGCGCTCCTGTTCCAGCGCGATTTTCAACTCCGCCATTAAACGCGCGCGCTCATCCTTGATTTCATCCCGCAGTTGTGTCCGGGCTTTTTCCTTCTCGCGTTCCCAATCCTCCAGCCGACCTTCATATTGGTGTTTAAGAGCCTGAGCCTCGCTTTGTATCGTGTTGGCATCGGCCAGGGTCTTTTCGATCGCGGCCTTGCGTCGCACAATGGCCTCCAGGACCGGTTTGTATAGAAACCGCTTCAGGATCCAGAGGAGGACCAGAAAGTTGATGACCTCGAGAACGAATGTCGTCCAGCTGAATTCCACCCGTCATCCTTTTCCAGGAAATAATCCCCAAAAATATGTCGCCCGATCCGCCGTCGAGCTATTTCATCAGATATTCGAGCAGCGGGTTTCTGAACAGGATAATCAGCACGATCACCAGAACGTAAATGGCCAGCGATTCGATCATGGCGAGGCCGATGAACAAGGTCCGCGTGATCGATCGTTCCGCCTCGGGCTGCCGGGCCAGTGCGTCGAGCGCCTGCGTAATGGCACGGCCCATCGCAACCGCCGGAAACATGACGCCCAGTGCAATGGCCAGTGCGGAAACCACGGTCGAGAGCAAGGTAAACCAGGTCATATCGCTCATGTGATACTCCTATTCTCCCCTTCGCTTGAGTTGTTGATACTGGATCCCCCCCGCCACGTAGATCAGCGCCAGCATTCCAAAGATATAGGCCTGCACCAGGGCCTCGACGATATGGAGCAGCAAGAGAGGCACCGGCACCAGGAAACCCGCCACCAGCAAAACCAAGAGAGCCGCAAGTTGCAGGCTCATCATATTACCGAACAGCCGCACGGCCAGCGCGATGGTGCGCGAGATTTCGCTGAGCAGGTGGAACGGAAGCAGGATGGGGTTCGGGGTCAGATAATGGCGCAGGTAGTTTTTCAGTCCCTGGGTTCGGATACCGTACCAGTGTGCCGATAGGAATACCAGAACCGCCAGGGCCGCGGTCAGCGATAAATCGCCGGTCGGAGCCTGCAAGCCCGGGATCAACCCGACGAGATTGGCGGTGACAATGAAGATCCACAGGGTGCCGATGAAAGGAAGCACGGGCCGGGAATGATCGGGCAACACGGCGGAAACCGCGTCCTCGATCGCGCTTACGGCCCCTTCCACGACGGTCTGCCAGGGTCCGGGGTCAAGGCTCAAACGGCGTGTCGAAAACCATGAAACCAAGGACAACCCCAGAAGGATGCCCCACGTGGTCACGACTGTCTGGGTGATCACCAGCGGACCGAGGTGAAATACGGACGCGCCGAATATACCGGAGGTCGCCATTCTCTATTCCTTAATGAACCAATAGACGTTGATCGAGCCGATGAATATCCCTAGAACGATCAGGCTGACGGTCCAGCGTACGGAGTAACCCTCAGACCAGCCATCGAGCCAGCGGCCGAGATACGCGCCCGCGATCATCGGCAGGACCATCAGCAGGCCGAGGGTGCCCAAATAGACCGATTGCGCCAGCAGCGTGGGACGGTCCTTCTCGGCCCGTTTCATCCGTTCCGCGTCCCGTTCCATGCTTTTTTTGAGTTTATTCTGATTCGGCTTCTGTCTTGCGCCTGGACGGTTCATGGGGAACCTTCCTCGCCGCGTTCCATCCTCTGCAGACGCTTGAACATCTCGGCTTCGAGACGATGCAGGCTTTCCTTCATGCCGCGCAGCTTTTCCTCCTCCATCCCCAGTTGCTCCTCCAGGGCCGAACTGATGCGCTGGTAGTCGGTATCAATCAGGTAACGCCGCGTATTAATGGCGAGTCGATCATCTACAAAATAAAGCAAGGCGCCGGGCAGCGCCAAATAGTTCCAGACATTCTCGACGGTCCGATAACGGGCCAAACCGAATGCGAGCGAGGTGATCATCCGCGCGTGCCCGGCCAGAATTCCGAATTGGCCGGAGCGATCCTCTCCGACAAAGCTGGTCACCCCCTCGATCCGTTGAAACTGGGTGGCGCTCTGGAGATGGAGGATGAAGGGCCTCATCGTCGTTCGGTCTTCAGGGTCCCGCGCATGTAACAGCGATCTTCGGGCAACCCGTCGAAATCCCCCCGGAGAAAGGCTTCGCAGTCGTCCAGCGTGTCCCGAAGCGGGACGGAGACCCCTTTGATGCCGGTGTGCTCCGCCATTACGTGGAACGGCTGGGTGAGGTACCGCTGTAGTTTTCGGGCCCGTAACACGATACGTCGATCCTTTTCCGAGAGCTCTTCGAGGCCGAGCATGGCGATAATATTCTCAAGCTCGTGATAACGGGCCAGGTGCTCCCGGACCCCCTCCGCCACGGCGTAATGCCGATCGCCGAGAAAGTAGGCGCTCATCATCTTGCTGGCGGACTGCAGGGGATCGACCGCGGGATAAATCCCGTTGCCGGCCTGGGCCCGGGACAGGATCACCGTCGTCTCCAGATGGCCGAGAAGGGCGCTCACCGCCGGATCGGTCATATCGTCCGCCGGAACATAGATGGCCTGAACCGAGGTGATGTCGCCCCGGGTGGTGGAGATGATGCGGTCCTGCAACTCGGCCACCTCGGTCATCAGGGTCGGCTGATACCCGACGGTGGCCGGCATCCGCCCCAGCAAGCCCGAGATTTCGCTGCCGGCCTGCACAAACCGGAAGGCGTTATCCATGAGAAACAGGACTTCCTTGTGAAGGGTGTCGCGAAGGTACTCGGCATACGACAGCGCCGTCATGCCCACCCGAAAACGCACCCCGGGGGATTCGTCCATCTGACCCAAGACCATCAGGGTTTGGGGCATCACGCCGGCGTTTTGCATCTCCCGCCATAACTCGTGGCCTTCACGGATGCGCTCGCCGACCCCGGCGAAAACGGAGACTCCTTTGTGCAGATGGACGATGGCATGCATGAACTCCATAATGAGCACCGTCTTGCCGACCCCGGCCCCGCCGAAGAGCCCGGTCTTGCCGCCCTTGACAAACGGACAGAGCAAATCAATCACTTTGATGCCGGTTTCCAACACTCCGCTGACGCTCTTCGTTTCGTGGAGCGAGATCGGCTTTACAAGGATGTCGCGGAATTCCTTCGCGGTGATCGGCGGACCGCCGTCGATCGGCTCACCGAAGATGTTAAGCATCCGTCCGAGGCATTCCGGGGCCACGGGCACGCGCAGCGGCCCCCCCGTATCGAACACTGGAACGCCGCGCTGCAGTCCGGTGGTCCGATGCAGCGTGATGGCGCGCGCGTGCCGCTGGTCCAAATGAAGGTGAACCTCGAACATGTAGGCCTCATGATCGAGGGAGGCGACAAGGGCCCGATGGATCGGGGGCAAAACCTCGCAGGCGATATCCACCACGGGGCCGTGGACCTCGACAATCGTTCCGATCGCCTTTCGTTGAATTCCCCCGGTCGGGGCCGGTGTCGTCATCGGGTTTTTCTTCCTGCAGCTTCCGGTGGGCTCTCCCGTTGCCGGATTGCACCGGCTCCGGGGGGCCTAACCCGTCGTCGGGGCGGGCTCGTCCCGCCCCGGCTGTCCTCTCACGACCAATGCGGGGCGGACCGGAATGATTTTGGATGATACCCTGATCGACGGACGGAATCAAGAAGGGAGGCCGGCGGGGGGGAGGATCTGGACGGTACCCAGGCGGATGGGTTCCCCTCATCGCCCCGGGCGCATTGGGCGCGCTCTTCGCTCTTTAAAAATTATTTTGAAACCTCAGCCGTCGGCTCCGTCCGTAGCCCCGCCGGAGGTGTGTGTCGTCGGCTTCGACAGGCATAACAGAAGCGTTCGCGGGCTGAGATGGTCCATGGTGAAGATCAGGCCGATATAGACAAAGAAGAACGTCCGGATGAAAAAGGCCAGCTCGCCGTGAAACCCACGGATCGCGGTTTCGTTGGTGTTTACCGCCATGGCGGGTCCGAAGAGAGCGGGGAAGCGTTTGTAGTTCCCTAAAATCAAGCCGAAGACCAGGGCCGCCATCGCGCCGTTGCCGCGGATAAATTCGGCCAGGCTGAACAGGAGAAATAATACCGCGAGGGTCAGCATGTAGGCAAAGTGAGGCTTTTGAAGCCGTTCCAAAATCTTCGACCACCCGATCCCGCAGGCCGCGCCCAGGAGAATCCCAATGATGAATCGTCCCAGCAGATCCTGGAGGGGAGTGATCCATTCCGATTGGCCGGTCGGAATCAAGTGCACCAAGCTCGCGGCGATTACCACGCAGAGAATGTCGGTCAGTGACGATTCCAGGCTGAGGATCGTCTTGGCCTCCTCGCTCATCCGCATCTGGGTGACCAGAGGCATCACAATCGCCCCGCTAGTTCCGCCCACGATGGACCCAAGCAGCACGCCGAGGGGGAAAGGGTATCCGAAAAACCGTGAAATGAAGGCGGTGAGTGCCGCCGTGGCCAGGAAACCCAGCACGGCCAGAAGGACGGCGCCGGTAAATTGCCGCAGAATGCTCCGAAGGTCGAGCGTCATGCCCCCGTCGAAAAGAATCATGATCATCGCGAACGTCGCAAAGTAAGGGGTGAAGCCGGCGAGCTGGGTCGGATCCATCAGGCGAAAAACCGGGCCGAGGAGAATCCCGATGAGGATCAACACGGGCAGATCGGGGATTCGAGTCTTTTAAAAGACGACCGTGCCGAAAAAGCCGATGAAGATGATGATTCCGATTAAGGCGAATGCCAGGTTTACCGTCATATGATATATCCGAGGAACGCGGTGAGCGCGCCTCCGTTAAAAAAGTTGAAAGGTCCGCCTTGATGCGGTATACTTAGTAAACTGTTAAGCCCTCGAACCGTTTCCATTATACTGTAAAGTCCCCCTGGCTCCAACAAATAAGGAAGATTGATGGCCGATTTTTATCAGACCGGAGTCATATCGACTCTTCACCGCCTGGGCCGGGTGAATCTGGATTGGCTGGAGACGCAATTGGAGGCCTTCTCCCACCAGATGCCGATCGCGCTCGTGCTTCCGTGTCTTTACTCCGAGCTGGAGGGGCCGGCGCTCAAGGAAATCGTCAAACAGCTCCAATCCGTGAAATACCTCCGGGAAATTATCATCTCGCTGGGACGGGCCGACCGGAACGAGTTCGGCTATGCGCGGCAGTTTTTCAAGGACCTGTATTGCGAACACCGGATCGTCTGGGTCGACGGGGAGCGCGTGCAAAAGCTTTTGGCCCTCCTGACCCAGAGCGAGCTGGACATCGGAAGCGAGGGCAAGGGCCGCGCGGCCTGGCTGGCGTACGGGTACGTTTTGGCGCGGCGGCAAAGCAAGGTGATCGCGCTCCACGATTGCGACATTCTCACCTACAATCGAGAGTTCCTGGCGCGCCTCTGCTATCCCGTGGTCAATCCGAACATGGGCTATGAATTCTGCAAGGGCTACTACCCGCGCATCACCGACCAGTTGCACGGAAGGGTCACCCGGCTTTTCGTCACCCCGTTGATAAGGACCCTGGTGAATATGATCGGCCACCATCCCTTTCTGGTTTATCTGGACAGCTTCCGCTACCCGCTGGCGGGCGAGTTCTCGATGCTGGCCGATCTGGCCCGGGTGAACCGGATTCCGGGCGACTGGGGCCTGGAGGTCGGGGTCCTGGCCGAGATCTACCGGAACGTTTCCGTGAAGCGGGTGTGCCAGGTGGACCTGTCCGATAACTACGAGCACAAGCATCAGGCCCTCTCCTCGGAGGATCCGCAGACCGGTCTGATGAAGATGGCGATCGACATCGCCAAATCGCTCCTTCGAAATCTGGCGACGGAAGGTCTGGTTTTTGACGCGGCGTTCTTCAACACGCTCCGCACGGCCTACCAGCGGGCCGCACAGGATACGATCAAGAAATACGAAGACGACGCCATCATCAACGGGCTGGTCTTCGACCGGCACGCCGAGCGGCTGGCGGTCGAGGCCTTCACCCGGGCGATCCGGATCGCGGCCGAGGAATTTGTCCAGGATCCGCTGGGCATTCCCTTGATCACGAACTGGAACCGGGTTGTCTCGGCCGTTCCGAAGTTTTTCGAGATGCTGGAGAACGCCGTCGACGTGGACAACGCGGAATGACGGTTTCGATGGTGCGAGAAGACCTGAAGACGCGCCTTGCGGCGGTCGGACCGGCCGATATCCTGGTCGGGATCCCCAGCTACAACAACGCGAGGACCATCGGCCGCGTCGTGCAAGCCGTCGGGGCCGGTCTGGCGAAGTATTTTCCCGAGGCCAAGGCGGTCCTCGTGAATTCCGACGGCGGATCGAGCGACGGAACCCCGGAGACGGTCGACCGATCGACGGTGGATCTGCAGAGCATTCTCGTGGCCCACCGCGTCAACGCGCTTCACAAGATCGTAACGCCCTACCACGGCATCCCCGGAAAGGGGAGCGCCTTCAGGCTGATATTCGAAATTGCGGAGGCCCTGAAGGTCAAGGCTTGCGCGGTGGTGGACGCCGACCTGCGCAGTATTAATCCGGACTGGATGGAGCTGCTCCTGCGGCCGGTTTTTAGAGAAGGCTTCGATTACGTCGCGCCGTATTACCAGCGGCACAAGTACGACGGCACAATCACCAACAGCATCGTCTATCCGCTGACCCGCGCGCTCTACGGCCCGCGGATCCGCCAGCCGATCGGCGGGGAGTTCGGGTTTTCGGGGGACCTGGCCGGCTATTTTCTGACCCAGGACGTCTGGGATACAGACGTCGCGCGGTACGGCATCGATATCTGGATGACGACCACGGCGATTGCGCGTGGCTGCAAAATTTGCCAGGCCTATTTGGGCGCGAAGATCCATGATCCAAAGGACCCGGCCGCCGACCTCTCGGCCATGCTGACCCAGGTGGTGGGTTCGACCTTTGCCCTGATGGAGAAATACGCGGAGCAGTGGAAAACGGTCGGGCGTTCGGAGTCCGTGCCGATCTTCGGATTTGAGTACGAGGTGGGACTGGAACCGGTTCCGGTCAATGTCGACCGGTTGATCAAGGCCTTCGAACTGGGCCGGACGGAATTGACGGCCGTCTGGACCGAAATTCTGGCCCCGGAAACGCTCGCCGGGCTGGTGGCCGTAAGGCTGGACGGATCGGAGCCCGGATTCTCGGACGCGCTTTGGACCCGGATCGTCTACGAGTTCGCCCTGGCCTTTCATCGCCGTGTCATGGCCCATGAGCACCTATTGAAATCCTTTACGCCCCTTTATCTGGGCAGGGTCGCCTCGTTTATTCTGGATACCCAATCGATGAGCCCCCCGGAGGCGGAGAGCCGGATCGAGCGATTGTGTCAAAGTTTTGAACGGGAAAAATCTTATGTGATGGATCAGTGGGACAAACCCCCGATCCAGGGAGGTGGGTCATGAAAGAGGTCTGGCAAACCGGTTTTATCGAGCCCATGAAGGCGTTTATCAATCAGACGGGGGCCTTTCTGCCCCATCTGGTCGCGATGATCGTGGTTCTGGCCCTGGGCGTCCTGATCGCGTGGGTCGTGAAGAATGCGGTGTTTCGCGTTCTGGTCACCGCCAAGTTCGATCAGTACTCCGGCCGGATCGGCCTGTCGCTGGCTTTGTCAAAAGGCGGGATCCGAGAGTCGCCGGCGCACTGGGTCGGCCGGATTGCGTACTGGGTGATCGTCCTGATCTTCCTCATGCTGGGATTGGAGGTTCTGGATTTGAAGCCGGTGGATCAGTTTGTCTCGGAGGTCTTTTCCTATCTGCCCCATATGCTGATCGCCGTCGTGATCCTGGTCGTGGGGTTTCTGCTGGCCAACTTCTTCGCACGGGCCACATTGATCGCGGCGGTAAACGCCCAGATCGTCGAGGCGCGGTTTCTGGCCCGGGCCGTCCGGATCGCGATCCTTCTTCTGGCGCTGGCGATGGCCTTCGACCAGCTTGGGATCGCGAAGAACGTCATCGTCGCCGCCTTCTCGATCACGCTGGGGGGCGTCGTGCTGGCCTTCGCGATCGCCTTCGGCCTGGGGGCTCGGGACGCGGCCAAGCAGTTCATCGAGCGGCGCTTGAAAAGAGAACAGGAGCAGAAGGAAGAAGATTTCTCCCACCTTTGAGCGAATGAGAGGGGCTCGCGTGGCTCGCCGGGCGCCGGCCTCGCGCGTTGTTATTGCGGGACCAGGCGGAAAACCGCCAGGGAATGTTCCTGCAGACGATACGTCCGTCCACCCTTGGCCAGCCGTTTGGATCGCGATGCCGCCCCGTCGCTGGTGTCCAGGATGCGTTCCCAACGTGTTCCTTTCTTGTGCGCCGGGAGGACGAAAGGGACGGCCTCGTGGTGAGCGTTCAGGAGGATGAGGAGCGTATCGCCGGTAATCCGCTGTCCCAGTTCATCCACGTCGTCGATGGCATCTCCGGCCAGGCGGACGCCCAGGTAACGCACGGATTCCGCGTTCCATTCCTCGTCCGTCATCTCGTGACCGTCGGGTGAGAACCAGGCGATGTCCTTGATCTCGGATCCCCGGATATACCTCCCTTGAAAAAACTTATGCCTCCGCAGCACCGGGTGGGTTTTCCGGAGGAGGATGACGTTTCGGACGAACTGCAGGAACTCCCGCTGTTCCTTGTTCAGTTCCCAATCGTACCACGTGTGTTCGTTGTCCTGGCAATACGCATTGTTGTTTCCGTGCTGGGTCCGCCCGGTTTCGTCCCCGCCGCAGATCATCGGGACACCCTGGCTGAAAATCAAGGTGGCCATGAAGTTTCGTTTTTGCTTCTCCCGCAGGGCCCTGATTTCGGGATCCTCGGTCGGTCCCTCCGCGCCGCAGTTCCAGCTGATGTTGTCGTCGGTCCCGTCGCGGTTGTCTTCCCCGTTGGCCTCGTTGTGCTTTCGGTTGTAGCTGACGAGGTCGTGCAGGGTGAAACCGTCGTGCGACGTGATGAAATCGACGCTGGCGTGCGGGAGGCGGCCGCCCTGGGCGTACAGATCGCTGCTGCCGGCCAGTCGGGTGGCCAGCTCGGCCACCTGGCGCCCTTCCCCCTTCCAGAAACGGCGGATCGCATCGCGGTATTTCCCGTTCCATTCCGCCCACAACACCGGGAAGTTCCCGACCTGGTATCCCCCCTCGCCCAGGTCCCACGGCTCGGCGATGAGCTTCACCTGCGAGATGATCGGGTCCTGCTGGATGATGTCGAAGAAGGCCCCCAGCCGGTCCACCTCGTGGAGTTCCCGGGCCAGGGCGCTGGCCAGGTCGAAGCGAAAACCGTCCACGTGCATTTCGGTGACCCAGTAACGCAGGCTGTCCATGATCAGTTGAAGGACCTGAGGATGGAGCATGTTCAGTGTGTTCCCGCACCCGGTATAATCCACATAATATCTGGGGGTGTCCTTGACCAGCCGGTAATAGGCCGCGTTATCGATGCCCCGGAGGGACAGGGTGGGGCCGAGATGATTGCCCTCGGCCGTGTGGTTGTAGACGACGTCCAGGATGACCTCGATGCCCCAATCGTGCAGGGAGCGGACCATCATTTTAAATTCGTCGGCCAGGTTCATGGTTCCGGAGGCGTACCGGTGGTCCGGGGCGAAGAACGAGAGGGTATTGTATCCCCAGTAATTGGTCAGTCCGCGTTTGGCCAGGTCGTAGTCATCGACGTGATGATGAACCGGCAGGAGTTCGATGGCCGTCACCCCGAGCCCGAGCAGGTGCTGGATGACCGGTTCGCAGGCCAGGCCGGCGTAGGTGCCGCGCAGCGGCTTGGGAACCCCCGGGTGCCGGACCGTGAAACCCTTCACGTGGGTTTCGTAAATTACGGTCTGATGCCAGGGGATCTTGGGAGGACGATCGTTCCCCCAAGTGAAGGCCGGGTCGATGACCGCGCACAGCGAGGCAAAGGCCCCGTTGTCGCGCTCGTCCATCGCCAGATCCTCCGCCGGATGACCGATCCGGTAGGCGAACATGGCGGCATCCCAATAGGTCCGCCTTGCGATCGCCTTGGCATAGGGGTCCACCAGGAGTTTGGACGGATTGAACCGCTGCCCCGAATTCGGGTCGTAAGGACCGTGGACCCGGTATGCATAGAGCCATCCGGGCCGCGCGTCGGGCAGATAGATATGCCAGATCCGGTTCGTCTGCTCCGTCAGCGGAATTCGGTGGCTTTCCTTCGGGGCCTCCACCGAGTCAAAAATGCAAAGCTCGACCCGGGTCGCGTGCTCCGAGAAAATGGAAAAATTGACGCCTTTCCCGTCCCAGTTGGCCCCCAGCGGATAGGGATGGCCCGGCATGGTTCTCATGATTCGTTCCTCAAGTTGATAGGGGCTCGCGTCGCCCCCTCTCATTAGGATTTTGGGGGCACGGGATTTCCTATTTACGGTTTACCATTTTCAATTCACTAAAATTTCCCGCCAAGGATGGAACCTGTAAATGGAAAATAGAGGAAAATCACCCCTGGCGGGGAATTTTCAGCCTCCCCCTCTCGCTCGCCTTGCTCGCTGAGTATCTATCCTTTAAAAAACAGGGCGCCCAGAGGCGGCAGGGTCAGCGTGAGCGAATGGGAACGTTGATGCGCGGGGACGGGTACGGCCTCGACCCCTCCGGAATTCCCAAGTCCGTTCCCTCCGTAATAGGCGGAGTCGCTGTTGAGAAGCTCGCGCCAGTAGCCTCCTCTCGGTACGCCGACCCGATAATGATATTTTGGAACCGGCGTGAAATTGCAGACCACCAGGAGGACCTCGTCGGTATATTTGGCCTTCCGCAAAAAACTGACGACGCTCTGCTCCCAGTCGTTGGAGTCGATCCATTCGAAGCCATCGGCTTCAAAGTCCCTTTCATGCAACGCCGGTTCGGACCGGTACAGCCGGTTGAGATCCTTCATCCATTGCTGGATCCCGCGGTGGTTCGGAAATTGAAGCACATGCCATTCCAGACTCTCCTCATGTTTCCATTCGCGAACCTGGCCGAATTCCCCGCCCATGAAAAGCAGTTTTTTCCCGGGATGGCCGTACAGGTAACCGTACAACAGCCGAAGATTGGCGAACCGTTGCCATTCATCCCCCGGCATCTTACCGATCAGCGAGCCCTTGCCGTGCACCACCTCGTCGTGGGAGAGGGGCAGTACGAAGTTTTCCATGAAGGCATACCAAAGGCTGAAAGTGAGTTGGTTGTGATGGTATTTGCGGTACAGGGGGTCTTCCGAAAAATAGGCCAGCGTGTCGTGCATCCAGCCCATGTTCCATTTCATCCCGAAGCCCAGCCCTCCGACGAATGTCGGTCGCGAGACCATCGGCCAGGCGGTCGACTCTTCGGCGATGATCTGGGTGTCCGGGAATTTCCCGTAGGCCGTTTCGTTCAAACGTTTGAGGAAATGAATCGCTTCAAGATTCTCCCGCCCGCCGTGTTCATTGGGGATCCATTCGCCTTCTTTTCGGGCGTAGTCCAGGTACAGCATCGAGGCCACGGCATCCACGCGAAGGCCGTCGATGTGGTATTTGTCCAGCCAGAACAGCGCGCTGCTGATGAGAAAGGCCCGGACCTCGTTGCGGCCGTAATTGAAAATGTAACTGTTCCATTCCGGATGAAATCCCTTCCGCGGATCGGCATGCTCGTAGAGGTGGGTTCCGTCGAAATAGGCCAGGCCGTGCTCGTCCGAGGGAAAGTGGGAGGGGACCCAGTCCAGGATCACGCCGATTCCCTGTTGATGGAGGTGGTCGACCAGGTACATGAAATCCTGCGGCGTTCCGTACCGTCGGGTCGGGGCAAAATATCCCGTCGTCTGATATCCCCAAGAGCCGTAGAATGGATGCTCCGTAACGGGCAGCAACTCGACATGGGTGAAGCCCATTTCTTTGGCGTAGGCCGCAAGGACCGGGGCGATCTCGCGGTAAGTGAGCGAACGGTTTCCTTCTTCGGGGACCCGCCTCCATGAACCGAGATGGACTTCGTAAATCGTGAGGGGAGCAGACAGCGCGTTATGCCGGTGCCGGTTCGTCATCCAGTCCCGATCCCCCCAGTCATACTTCAGATCGCATACCACCGAGGACGTTTTAGGCGGTTCTTCCCAGCAGAACGCGAACGGGTCGCCTTTGTTCACGTTGAACGATCTGTTTCTGGAGACGACGTGATATTTATAAAGGTCCCCCGGGCCGATTCCGGGAAAATAACCTTCCCAGATTCCGGATTCATCCTTTCGGACTTCCATCGGGTGGGCGGACGGATTCCATTGATTAAAATCTCCCACAACCGAGACCCGTTCGGCATTCGGCGCCCATACCGAAAATAGTGTTCCGCTGTTCCCTTGCATCGTCATCGGATGCGCGCCCAGTTTGTCATACAATAATGTATGATTCCCCTGTTTGAAGAGAAAGACGTCGTAGTCGGTCAAGGGGCTGGCCGGACCGAAACCGTGCGCGCGGGGCGTTCGACCCGGGTTTTCTTCTGTCGGCTTATTTTCCATGAACCTTCCTATTCAAATAATGAAACCATATATCCCGCGCCTTGTCAAACAGTCCCGCGAGTGAAGTCAGGGCGATATCGGGAACTCTTTTAGGAGTCCGAGAACGGCTCGATTCCAGCCGACCGGGCCGATGCCATCCGCCCGTTCAAGCCCGGGAAGCGCGATCGCGTCTTCGTACCCGCCGTCCGGCTTCTGAACGAGAATCGGCCGATCGACCGCAGCCAACATCGGAAGATCGTTTTGACTGTCACCGAGCCCGACCGTGACGATCCGACCGCACTGTCTCCGGTAGATTTCGGAAAGGAGGGTGACCGCCCGGCCCTTGTCGTTGTTCCCCGTTAGATGGTAAAACCGTCCGCCCAGGGTCCACTGGAGACCCCCGGACGCGATCCGGTCCAGCACGGCCTGCTGTTGCCGTGGATTCCCTTGCAAGAGAAAGGGCTCGTCGTATTCCCGGGTTTTGGCCAAACCGGCCTCCGCGGGCGTCAGTCCGGTCCGTCGTGCGATCTCGTTTGCATCCATGTCTCCGAAGCCAGGCAGTGCGATTCCGGTTTCCTCCGCAATCTGTTTGAGGGCAGCTCGAAGGAGCGGATAGGGGACCCCGATCCGGATCCTCCGAAATCCCTCGGCAGGCGGATCGGCCGAATACGGGACGCGGAAATAATCCTCCGGTATCAGGATCGCGCCCCCGTTTTCCACGATGAACGGATGACGGTGGCCCAAATCGCGCCGGAGGGGCAAAAGCTCGGCCCGCGTCTTGCTGGTGCAGAGAATCCACGGGATGGCCCGTTCCTCCAGCCGTTTCATCGCGGGCGTTGCCGCTTCCCAGGAGTAGGTGGCGGAATCCAGAAGCGTCCCGTCCAGATCGGTGAAGAGGACCGGTTGCGGGTGGGGGGACGGCATGGGGCCTTCCTACATCAATCGGGCATTGATC
>DATKAN010000036.1 GCA_035498035.1 Nitrospiria bacterium | reverse complement strand
GGGGCGTATCTCCGCTTCCGGAACGCGGCTCGATCCGAATGGTTTCGTTCTTTCACGATCCTCCGTGAATCCCAGTTTTCCGGCCGTGGCTTGGGGGAAAGACCGCTATCTCGTCGTCTGGGCCGATCAGCCTTCTACGGTCCTCCACACGCTGGCCGGAATACGGGTCGATTCCTCCGGGAAGGTGGACGAAGCGAACGGGTTTGTGGTGGAGAGCAGTCCGAACCTTCACATGTTTCCTTCCGCCCGATGTTCGGGGTCGCAGTGTCTTATCGTTTGGGAAAAGCATCAGTCCAAAGGAAAGCCGCGGGGTATTCAGGATGTCATCCGGGACGTGAAAGGGGCTTGGATCGATCTTTCGCAGAAAACGGTGACCCCCCGGGAGATTATGATCGCGCCCAATGCGGTCGGAAACCATTTCGCAAAGGTAGCTTCCATCGGGCAGGAGTTTCTTGTGGTCTGGAAGGATTATCGGAACGCCACGGCCGCCAGTCTCGGTCGCCTTTTGACCAATCCTCATTGAACCATGGCCCTTCCCCCGTTCCAATCAAAACTCCTTCTCACGGTCTTCGGCCTCGTGTGTTTGATCGTCTCCGGTCCGGCACAGGCCGCGCTCCAGGAGCCCCTTTTGATCAATCAGATTTTGATCGATCCTCAGAATCCCAATATTGTGTACGCCGCGGCCAGGCCCCAGGGGCTGCTAAAAAGCGAGGATCGGGGAGCCAGTTGGCGGCCCGCCCGTCGAGGTCTGATGAACACCAGCGTCTATTATTTGGCGGCCGATCCTAAAAACCCGAAGACGCTTTATCTGGGCACGTTCGGCGGGGGAGTCTACAAGAGCGAGAACGCCGGGGACGATTGGTTCGAGGTGAATGCCGGACTGGGCAACACGAACATCCACGCATTGGCGATCAATCCCCTTCAACCCGCCCAGCTCGTTGTTTCGACATCGACGGGGGATATTTATAAGAGCGATGACGCCGGCGGAAGCTGGCACCCCTTCAACGAAGGTCTGCCGTCGTTCCAGGGCGATGTGATCGCGACGTTTCTCATTTTTCCGAATTCCCCCGGCGGATTTTATCTCGCCCAGGGCGGACTTTTTCTGAGGCCCTTCTCGGCTCCGGCCTGGCGAGGGGTCGACGGCAACCTTCGGAGCGATATTCTCACGGCCCTTTCCTACGATTCTTCGGGCCGGATCTTCTATGCCGGGACAATGAATCGAGGTCTTTTTAAGGCCCTTTTGAATGCCGATGGAAACCCTGCCGATCCGACCGCCATTCGGTCCCCATTGAACTGGACGCCGACCGGGGAGCCGTTTCAAAAACAACAAATTCGCCTGATCGCCCCGGACCCGGGGAAGCCGACCACCCTGTATGCTTCCGTCGTCAACCGCGGGCTTTTTAAAAGTTCGGACGGGGGGGCCTCCTGGGAGGCGATCAATTCCGGATTACCGGAACCGGAGATTGAGAGCCTGGCCATTGACCCGGAGAACTCGATGGTTCTTTACGCCGGGACGCATAACAAGGGGGTTTTTATTTCGAAAGATGGCGGCAAAACCTGGAATCAACCCGCGAAAGTGGAGGTGGAACCTTTAAAAGAGGTGGTCGCCTCCCTATTGAAACCGCCGTCTCCGCTCCATCCCAAGCCCCTGCCTGTCGCGCCTCCGCCCTCTTTCTTCAAATGCAATAAATGTCACGGATGGGCGGATGCGGCCTTGAATCGAAAGGCGACCTACTGGCGGGTTTCGCCCAACCGCCGCGACTGGAGGCCGACCGTTCAGCGAATGAGTCCGGGAGCCGGATTGACTCCGGCCGAGCAGGAAGAGGTGATTCGATTTTTAACCGCATACGGGCAACAACGAAGCGAGACACTCAAACCATGAGAGGCGCCCATGCCATCCGGATCGCGTTCTGCTTCATCGCACTCCTTCCCTTGGAATCGGCGGGGGCGGCCGAGCCGAAGGAAGGCCCGTTTGTGATTCACCGGATCGCGATCGATCCGAAAAACCCTCAGGCCGTCTACGCGGCGACGAGCAATTACGGGATTCTTAAGAGCGGAGACGGGGGAACGACCTGGGCCTTGATCAATCAAGGCCTCGGCAGCTACACCCATCATGCGGTCACGATCGACCCTTCCGATTCCAAAATCCTTTATGTGGGGGCCTGGGGCGGCGGGGTCTCGAAGAGCGTGGACCGCGGGATGCATTGGACCGATCAAAACAGCAAACTGGGCAACACCGCGATCGAGGACCTCGTGCTGGATCCGGCCCATCCTGAAACGATTTATGCGGCGACGACCGCGGGCGTCTACCGGAGTCCGGACGGGGGGGCGGGCTGGGTCTTCTACGGCGAGGGACTTCCGATCGCCCGGATCGAGATTGTTGAGCGTCTAATCGATCTTCCCTCCGGTCCGATCGAGCTATTATTGGGAACGAGCCGGGGGCTATATAAAAGGGAAAGGAAGGCCGAAAAATGGGAGGCGGTCGGCGGGGCCGTTGAGAAGGAACATATTACCGCGTTCGCTTGGGATCCGAAGACGGGTTCGGTATTTATGGGAACGGTCAAGAACGGATTTTTGCGGAGTCGGGATGGCGGGGAGCACTGGACCGCGTTGGGGAGGGGTTTAAAAAACATCTGGATCAGCGACATCGTGATCGATCCCCGACATTCCGGGACGATCTACATCGCGACGCGCGGGAACGGCGTCATGAAAAGCCGGAACGGAGGCGCCACGTGGAAGAAGGCCGACGACGGCCTGCCCATCCAGGATATTCGAAGCCTGGCCATCGATCCCGATCATTCGGAAATTCTTTATGCCGGAACGACGCATCATGGAGTTGTGAAAACGGTCGATGGCGGAAAGCGTTGGGATGTGCTGACGGGTTTTCCCGTATTGAGCATCGCCGAGATCCTGGCCTCCCTTTCCCCGGCGCTTGAACCGCCGAAAAGTTCTTCCGGCCCGACCGTTCCGGTGGAGTTTTTTAAATGCAACCGTTGCCACGGCTGGACCGATCCGAGGCTCAATTCGAAGAAGACCTACTGGCGGGTCCCGGCGAATCAACGGGATTGGGGACTGACCGTGGCGCGCATGAGTCAGCGGGCCCATTTGACGCCCGAAGACTTCAAGAAGATCGTTGATTTTCTGACCCGATATACCATGGCCCATTGATTCAGTCCGGGTTTTCGGCTTGACACGCCCCACCGTTTGTAGTAGCGTGAATCGAATTTGTTGATTCACGAGGCCCAGTGAAGGCATGACCCCTGATAGCGGTTTAATTCCCCGCAAGTATTTACTCCCAATCCGA
>DATKAN010000035.1 GCA_035498035.1 Nitrospiria bacterium | reverse complement strand
TCCGCGATGCCGTGGATGCCGTCATTATCCTCACGATTGTCGCCCTCAGCGGCCTGCTCGGGTTCTGGCAGGAGCGTGGCGCGGCCGGCGCCGTCGAGAAGCTGCTGGCGATCATCCGAATCAAGGCCGAAGTCCTTCGGGACGGATGCACAATCGAAATTCCGGTTGAAGAGATCGTTCCGGGGGAGATTGTTCTGCTGAATGCCGGAGACAGCGTCCCCGGCGACTGCCGGATTTTAAGCTCCAAGGACCTTTTCATCGATGAAGCGGCCCTGACCGGCGAAACCTATCCCGTCGAAAAAACGGCCGGGGATTTCCCGTCGGAAACACCGCTGGCCCAGCGAACTAACACTCTTTGGATGGGAACTCATGTGATCAGCGGCACCGCAAAGGCCGTGGTGGTCCGCACGGGCGCGGAAACCGAATTTGGCCAGGTGGCCGAACGGCTGAAACTCCGGCCGCCAGAGACCGAATTCGAACGGGGCGTCCGCCGATTCGGATACCTCCTCATGGAAGTGACCCTGGTGCTGGTGATCGCGATCTTCGCGATCAATGTCTATCTGGAAAGGCCGGTATTGGACTCCTTCCTCTTTTCGTTGGCCCTCGCCGTCGGCCTCACCCCTCAGCTCCTGCCCGCGATCATCAGCATCAACCTGGCCCACGGTGCGAAAAAAATGGCCCGCAAGAAGGTGATCGTCAAACGCCTCGCCTCAATCGAAAACTTCGGGAGCATGAATGTACTTTGTGCCGATAAGACCGGCACACTGACCGAGGGCGTGGTTCGGCTGCATTCCACTCTGGATACGGACGGACAACCCAGCGAGAGGGTTCTGCTCTATGCCTATCTCAATGCATTTTACGAAACGGGTTTCACAAACCCCCTGGATGAAGCGATTCGAAGCCACCGCCCGTTCGATTTATCCGGCTATCGGAAACTGGATGAGGTGCCGTACGACTTTATCCGTAAGCGATTGAGCATCCTGATCTTAAAAGATGACACGTCCCTCATGATCACGAAAGGCGCGCTTCCCAATATCCTCGCGGTCTGCTCCTCCGTCGAGGTTTCCGGAGGGGCGGTCGCCGAACTCGCTGCGCTCCAGGATCAAATCCGGGAACGTTTTGACGCGCTCAGCCGTGAGGGCTATCGAGCGCTTGGGATCGCTTACCGGGCGGGCGGTTCGATGTCGGTCATCACCAAAGACCACGAAGCCGGCATGACTTTTCTGGGGTTCCTTGTTTTCTTCGATCCTCCCAAACCCGGGATCATCGAGACGATACGCCGACTGAAGCGCCTGGGCATTTCACTGAAGATCATCACCGGAGACAACCGGCTGGTTTCGGCCAACCTGGGCCGGCAGGTGGGACTGCCCGAGCTTCAGATCCTGTCCGGCTCCGATCTTCATGCGATCAGCGATGACGCGTTGCTGGCGCGCGCGGGCGATATCGATATCTTCGCCGAGGTCGAGCCCAATCAGAAGGAGCGAATCATCCGCGCTCTGCAGAAGGCCGGGAATGGGGTGGGCTACCTGGGGGACGGGATCAATGACGCCTCGGCGCTTCACGCCGCCGATGTCGGCATTTCGGTTGACCGCGCGGTGGATGTCGCAAAGGACGCGGCCGATATCGTACTGCTCGCCAAGGACCTGAAGGTCCTGGTGGACGGCGTGAAGGAGGGAAGGGTGACCTTCGCCAACACGCTGAAGTACGTCTTTATGGCGACGAGCGCCAATTTTGGAAACATGTTCAGCATGGCCGGTGCCTCCCTTTTTCTGTCCTTCCTTCCCCTGCTACCCAAGCAGATCCTTCTGACCAATTTACTGACGGATCTCCCGGAAATGGCCATCGCAACCGACCATGTTGATCCCGAGATGGTCATGAAGCCTCGTCGCTGGAATATCCGCTTTATCCGAAACTTTATGATCACATTCGGACTGGTCAGTTCGGTCTTCGACTATCTCACCTTCGGCCTGCTTCTGTTCGTCCTTCATTCGACACCGGTTCAGTTCCGGACCGGATGGTTCATGGAATCCGTTATTTCGGCCTCGCTGATCGTGCTGGTGGTCCGCACCCGGAAACCCTTCTTCCAAAGCATGCCCGGGCCTCATTTGCTGATCGCCACGCTCCTCGTTGTCGGGGCGACGCTGGTTTTCCCTTTCACCCCGATCGGCACGCTCTTTGGATTCGGTCCGCTGCCAACCATGTTTTTCCTGCTTATGGGAATGATTGTGGTCATTTATATTCTGGCGGCGGAGGTGATGAAGAGGTTCTTTTACAGAAGGGCAAAATTCTGACCAAGTTTTTCTACTGCTTCGGACTATATTTTGTTTGGTACCCAGGATTGACTTCCGGCCTCAAGGCGTTGGGGTAGTTCCAGTCCGTTTTGATGTTGACCGAAACCTCTTTGATTTTTTTGAAAACCTCGTACGGATTCGAGATGGCAATGAAGCTGTCGTAGATCCGGCCGCCTTTGTCGTTGACGCGACCCGAAAAGGCCCTCACGGTTCCCACGCCAAACAGGTTTTCGATCGGGTTCACGTTTACCTCGATGTCGGATACTTTGTCATAATCGATCGCGTTGAAATCGGTTCCCCAAACACCGCTTCGCATCATCAACCGCTTGTTGGTATAAGCATAAAAGGTGTTTCCCCGGACGAGAAAAAGGTGCGCCATGTACAAGACACTTCCGTAGAATGGAAACAAATGCAGGGCGAAGAACGGAATCGCAAACCCCGGCATATGGCCTGGCATGTTGCGTATGATGCCGAAATAATCAAAGGCGCCCCAAAGCATTCCAACGATCAGAATGGGTATGCCGGTGGCGACGAACGGAATCAAAGCCGGCTTCCCCACCCAGTAGATCTGCTCATCTTTATCTTTTACGGCGTCAAACTTGGAAGGTACGGTCGTGCTGGGCCACATGCTTGGGAGCCCCCCTTTCAACGGGCCGGAATTCCTATCGCTAAATATACCACCCAACCCGGACTCTGACAAGGAAGTCCAGGAGATGAGGTCGGTTCTCGCGAAGGGGCGACGAGGAGGGGGTGATTACCGAACCTTCCTTTGATGAATCATCAGGGAATTCCCGTCCGGGTCGGAGATCACCGCCATGTAACAAACGGGAGTCTCGGTTGGCTCTGACACGAATGGGCAGTCGTTTTCCCGGAGACGGCCCACCATGCCGCCGAAGTCGTCCAGCTCAAGCGCCGCGCAACCGCCCCCCGGCGAGGGCATAAACTGCGAGACGCCCCAGCCGATGGCGAGCGTCCCCGGGCCGATATCGTACTCGATCATGCCTTGATCTTCATCCCCGAAGAACCGAGATTGCGTGAGGCCCAAAATCCCTTCGTAGAAAGCCGTTGCGCTTTCCAAGTCGGTCACAGGATAGACGACAAATGCGATCTCGGTGACTTTCATCTTTGATCTCCGTCATCAAAATCCGGAATGGATATGCTTTTAATCCAATGACCCTCGGCATCGATGTGCCATGGCGATGAATAATTTTCTCAGTCCGCTCCCGTTTTTTCGCGATGCATCAGCCCGTATACGAGGCCGCCCAGTCCCCCGAGCAAGAATCCCAGCGGACCCGTGATGAAAATCCCGAGCAGCGGGCCTTGGTTCGCCTCCGGAGCAAAAATGATCGGCCCGAAGAAGCCCGCTGAAAAACCAATCCCGCCCACCACGACGCCCCCATAAAAAATGGACGAAACCACGCCGTGGGGTGCCTTTCCGGTTTTGACCCAGACATACCGCCCCGCGACGATGGCGCAAAGCGACGACACGACCGGGACAACCCACCGCTGTTCCCCCAGAGGGATGAACGAAAACGGCATCCAAATGACGAAGAGGCTCGTGGCGGGAACCACGAACAACACAGCCAGGATGCGAATCGCGGTCTTCATATTGGGCGTCCCTTCTTTCGGCTCATCATCTTCAATCCATGCCCGTTCCCCGCCCTCGGCACCGGCAGGGGGTTATGTCGAACTTTATAGACAAAGGATAAAAAAGTAAAGGCCGACAAAAAAAATGGCGCCCCAAAACTATTTTCTTGTTGAATAACCGGAATGGCGAGGGCTAACATAAAACTACGCAATAATCATGCTATGGGATGAACCCAAGGCAAAATGGTTATCCCATAGGGAATCGGAGGTCTATATGTCTATGCTTGAGGCTGCAAAAATTCCGATCGTTAAAATCGCGGCCATAGCCGTCATTATCTTCTGTATCGTAGCCGTCGGCTCGATGACGGGCCTGATTCACAGCGCGCTCCCGCTCGGCAAGAAATGTGTAGACTGCGGCGTGGTGGAATCGGTCAAGGCCGTCCAGGTTTCCGGCCAGGGAACCGGACTGGGCGCGGTTGCCGGAGGCGTGGTCGGCGCAGTAGTTGGAAGCAGGATCGGCGCGGGTCAGGGCCGGACGCTCGCCGAGGTTGCTGGCGCGGCCGGCGGGGCGCTTGCGGGCCACCAGATCGAGAAGAACGTGAAGAAGACCCTTCGCTACCGGATCACCGTCCAGATGAACAACGGCGCGATTCGCACCGTCACGCAGTCGACCGATAACGGCCTCAATGCGGGCGATCGTGTAAAGATCGTCAACGGCACCGTGGTCAAAGCCTGACGACGACCCGTTCCGGTTTGGGTTGCCGAAGCTGGGAAAGCGCTGAATGGCACTCGGCGACAGCGCGGGTTATGCGCTGTGGCTCTTTTTTCTTACTGGCAATCGGGCTCCGAAATTCGCACCGCATCTTGAACAGCAATCCCTAACTTCCGCAGCGGACCTGAGCAGATACTCCACGTGTGGGCTTGCCATATTCCGCGTGTAACGACCTCGACCGTGAATAAGGCGGTTTCTGGCATCGAATGCGTCCGTGACTGCCTTCCAATCAGAAACTATTTGCGGAATAGACCGGGCTTGCGGCAAGTGCCGAAGCCCGTCACGCCAAAAATCTTTGTAACGTTCAAGACCATAAACCTTTTCAAGATCGAGCCGAATTTCCCTGTTTGTTCGGTTACTCAATAGGATACACAACAGGAGGAGGGCGCGATGAACCGTCCATTCGAAATGAGCTGCGGAAACGAGGAGGGCTATCGACGGTTCCTTGTCGAGCCAACACCTAATTTTCGCCTTACGAAATTTCGGTGGTTCGAGCGCCAGGAACACTCCAAGCCTCCACAGCAGCGGGGACAAGAGTTCGGCTGTTACGCTTGTATGCTATACGCCTTCGGCGCCGGCGCGGGTAAGCAATATCATAATTCAAGTCCTCGCTCCGGGACTTTCTTCGGCCAATCCATTTTTTCAGGCAATTCTTTAATATGTTGATAAATTATACTGTCTTCAGAAACGTCAATTTATGAGAGGAAAAGTAGGGTTGAAGTAAAACCAAAGCTCAGAACACGTGGTAGAATTGCCGGAGTCGTCAAAGATGCAATATGCCATATAACCATTGGGTCTCTACTGCTCAATGCTGCATTCCTCACCTTTGTTTTTAACAAATCAAGAAGTATTTTTTTCCCCGCATCGTAAAGAGCGTCAGGATTGTCAGTCACAATATACGAATCCGTTTTTATCTTTTCCAAAACAATCCAGTCCAATGAAAAAGCAATAAGCCCGTTAACACAGCTTTTTTTAATTTGCTTTTTTGCTTCGGAAAATCTAGCGTCGAGCTTTAGTTCACCCCTGATCCGTTTAGCTGCAACCGAATATGCGGAACCTTTATATACAAATTTAAAATATAGATACAGAACGAATATTATGCTCCATTTCATGCGCTCACGGGTTATTTCCAGACGAGAATCTCCGGCTCCTTTCGGGAGGTGGGCGGCGTTTCCCCGGTCGGATGGCCGACGATGACCGGGGCGACGGCCGTGAAATCGGCCGGGATCCCGATCTCTTTTTTTACCCCGCCGTCGTTCAGGGCCGGAAGCGCCGAACCGATGACGCAGCTTCCGAGTTTAATCGCGGCGGCAGCGAGCATCAGGTTCTCGGCGGCCAGCCAGCAATCGGCCGCGATGAACGGGCCGGTCGTAGTGGCGCCAATGACGATGAGGGTGCTGGCATTGTAAAATATGTTGAAGTCCGGCCGCCGAAAAATCTCGAGCGCATGGCCGCCCCGGTCGAGATGGGCGCGGTGCACCTCCTCCGCGAAGAGGGGCTTGGCCCGATCCGAGATGCGCTTCAGGGCATTGGTGTCCTGGACGATCACAAAGGCCCAGGGCTCCTCATGCACCGCTGTGGGCGCGCACACCGCGGCCGCGAGCAGCGTGCGGACGGTCGCCCGGTCAAGGTTCCGGGGCGAATAGTCGCGCACGGACCGGCGGTGACGGATCACCTCCATGACACTCATGACGGTAATGGATCGGGCCATGATATCCTCCCTTCATCGATAAATCGTTTCAGTCTGGGGTCTGTGATCGAATGCAAGAGGAGCGCGTGAGCATAAAATGGACCTCCGGAACCCAGGTCGAGAATTGGCGGTAACTTAGTCGAGAATATACCGGAAATGGGAGAGCGGGTCAAGAAACGGGAGGGACTGTTACTTCGCCCGGCCAGCGCGTTCGGCGATCTTCCGACGTAGGCGGGCCTTTTCCAGGCTGATCTGGGCTTCTTTGAGCTCGGAGGGGAGGCCGCCCACCTGGAGACGCTGCTCGGCCCGCTCGACGGCGGCTTGCGCCCGTTCGACGTCGATGTCCTCCGCCTTTTCGGCGATCTCGGCCAGGATCGTGACCTTTGTAGGCGTCACCTCGGCAAAACCCCACAACACCGACATGTAGTGGGTCTGATCGCCCACTCGGTAGCGCAATTCGCCGATCTTCAGCATCGACAGAAAATGGGCGTGCCCGGGGAGTACGCCGAATTCGCCCTCGCTGCCGGGGGCGATCACTTCGTCCACTTCCCGGCTGAGAAGGAGGTGATCGGGCGTTGCGACTTCAAGAAGGAGTTTTTTCGTCGGCAATTATTTCTTCCCTCCCAGTCTCTCGGCCTTGGCGACGACTTCCTCAATTGTGCCCACCATATAAAACGCCTGTTCGGGAAGATCGTCGTACTTCCCTTCGACAAGCTCCTTGAAGCCCCGGACGGTGTCTTTGAGCTTAACATACCGTCCCGGGGTCCCGGTGAACACTTCCGCCACGTGGAAGGGCTGGGAGAGAAACCGCTGGATCTTCCGGGCTCTCGACACCGTCAGTTTGTCGTCCTCGGAGAGTTCGTCCATCCCCAGGATCGCGATGATATCCTGAAGGTCTTTGTAGCGCTGGAGGATCGACTGGACCGATCGCGCGACCCCGTAGTGCTCTTCCCCGATGACTTGGGGGTCCAAAATCCGGGAGGTCGAGTCGAGCGGGTCCACGGCGGGATAAATCCCGAGCTCCGCCTGCTGGCGTGAAAGCACGGTGGTCGCGTCCAGGTGCCCGAAAGCCGTGGCCGGCGCCGGGTCGGTCAGATCATCCGCGGGAACATAAATGGCCTGGACCGACGTGACGGATCCTTTCTTCGTGGAGGTGATGCGCTCCTGGAGCGCACCCATCTCGGTGCCCAATGTCGGCTGATAACCCACGGCGGAGGGCATGCGGCCCAGCAAGGCGGACACCTCCGAACCGGCCTGGGTAAATCGGAAAATATTATCGATGAACAGAAGCACGTCCTGGTTTTCTTCGTCCCGAAAGTACTCGGCGATCGTCAGGCCCGTGAGTCCGACGCGGAGCCGGGCGCCAGGCGGTTCGTTCATCTGTCCAAAAACCAGCGCGGCTTTAGACTTGGTGTAATCGCCGGGATCGATGACCTTCGACTCCTGCATCTCGTGCCAGAGGTCATTGCCCTCGCGCGTGCGCTCCCCCACGCCGGCAAAAACGGAAAAGCCACCATGGTGGAGTGCGATGTTGTTGATCAGCTCCAGGATGATGACGGTCTTTCCGACGCCCGCACCGCCGAACAGTCCGACCTTTCCGCCCTTGCTGTAGGGCTCCAGGAGATCCAGGACCTTGATTCCGGTCTCGAGGACTTCGGTCTTCGTCTCTTGTTCCTCCAACGCGGGAGCCGGCCGGTGGATGGGATAGGTCTTCTTCGCCATGATGGGTCCCTTTTCGTCCACGGGTTCGCCGAGCACGTTCAGCAACCGGCCGAGCGTTTCCCGCCCGACCGGAACCGAAATCGGAGCGCCTGTATCCTTGACCGGCATGCCTCGAACCAGGCCATCCGTCGAAGACATCGCCACGCCCCGGACGCGGTTTTCCCCGAGGTGTTGCGCGACCTCGAGTGTCAGCCGAATCTTGGGCGTCCCCGCCTTCCGATCCTCTTCTTGTTCAATACGAAGGGCATTCAGAAGGTTGGGGAGCTTCCCCGGAGGGAACTCCACATCAACCACCGGCCCGATGACTTGAATCACTGTGCCCATCTCTGTGTTCATACGGCTCCCTCTCTCGCTTATTCTGAAGTCCGAGTTTGGCGGTCCGCCGCGCGACGGGTCAGGGCTTCCTTCGCCTGGCATTCAGAACGCCCCGCTCGACACTATCCTTTCAGCGCCTCGGCGCCTCCCACTATATCCATCAACTCTTTGGTAATCGCAGCTTGCCGTGTTTTATTGTAATAGAGTGTCAGCTTCTTGATGAGTTCGCCGGCATTCCGGGTCGCCCCATCCATGGCCGACATCCGGGCGGCCTGCTCGGCGGCGGATGACTCCAAGAGGATCCGGAACGCCTGGGCATGCAGATGCTTCATCAACAAGTTGTCCAGGAGTTCACCTTCATCGGGTTCGTAGAGGTAGCTGCCGCCCAACCCACCCCCGGCGGCTCCGTCGTTCTCAAGAGATTCGAAAGGAAAGATTTGCTCCACAATGACCCGCTGTTGCATGGCCGACTTGAACTCGTTATAGATGATGTGCGCTTCGTCGAACATCCCGTTTGTATACTGCTCGCTGGCGGCCTGTGCGATCTCGATCCCATGCTCATAGCTAAGCCTCTCAAAGATATCGATGTACGGCTCATGGATTTTCCAATGGCGCCGACGAAAAAAATCCCGACCCTTGCGCCCCACTAAACCGATTTCCACCTTCACGCCACGCGCCTCACACTCGCGAATGAACTCCAGGGCTCGGCGTACAATATTGGCGTTGAAGGCTCCGCAAAGGCCCCGGTCGCTCGTTACAACGACGATCCGAACCATTTTGGTCGGGCGCTTTTGGAGTAGCGGATGCAGGTCGCGATTGACTCGACGGCTCAGACCGGCTACAACCCCGCGCATCTTCAGTCCGTAGGGCCGAAACGCCAAGATGCGGGTCTGCGACCGTTTGAGCTTGGCCGAGGCCACCATTTTCATGGCCTTGGTAATCTTCTGGGTATTTTTGACGCTGCCGATCTTGCGCCGAAGGCTCTGAAGACTGGGCATGGACGAACAAAAGAGGCCCTAGGGTTGAGCCCCGTATCCCCCTTTTTGTTTAAACGTCGTAATGATCTGCTTGAGCTGGGCGGTAAGGGCCTCGTCGATTTTGGGTTTCGCCCCCAACTCTTTCTTCATCTCGGGATGATGCTGCGCCACGTAATACAGCAGATCTTCTTCGAACTGGCTGACCTTGTTCACCGGCACGTCATCCAAAAAACCCGATACGCCCGCAAAAATAGAGAGCACTTGATCGGCCACCGCCATCGGCTTGTATTGGCCTTGCTTGAGCAGTTCCACCATGCGGACTCCACGGTTCAATTGCGCCTGTGTGGTCTTGTCGAGCTCACTGCCAAACTGGGCGAAGGCCGCCATCTCGCGATACTGCGCCAGGTCCAGACGCAGCGTACCGGCGACCTGTTTCATCGTCTTGATCTGGGCGGCTCCGCCGACACGCGACACCGACAAGCCGACGTTGATCGCAGGCCGGATGCCGGAGTAGAAGAGATCGCTTCCGAGATAAATCTGCCCGTCCGTAATTGAAATCACGTTGGTCGGGATATAGGCCGACACGTCGCCCGCCTGCGTTTCGATGATCGGAAGGGCCGTCAGGGAGCCGCCGCCCAACGCATCGCTAAGCTTGGCCGCGCGTTCCAGCAGCCGGGAGTGAAGATAGAACACATCGCCCGGGTAGGCTTCCCGGCCCGGGGGCCGCCGGAGCAACAACGAGAGCTGGCGGTAGGCCACGGCATGCTTGGAGAGGTCGTCATAGACGATCAGGGCATGCTTGCCGTTGTCCCGGAAATATTCTCCCATGGCGACGCCCGAGAACGGGGCCAGGTACTGCATGGGCGCGGCGTCGCTCGCCGTCGCCGCCACCACCAGGCTGTATTCCATCGCCCGGTGTTCTTCCAGAGTCTTGACCACCCGTGCGACGGTGGACCGCTTCTGGCCGATGGCCACGTAAATGCAGAAAACGTTCTGGCCCTTTTGATTGATTATCGTGTCCACGGCAATGGCGGTCTTCCCCGTCTGGCGGTCACCGATAATCAATTCGCGCTGGCCCCGGCCGATCGGGATCATGGCGTCGATCGCTTTGAGCCCGGTCTGCAGCGGTTCCCGCACCGACTGGCGGGTGACCACGCCCGGGGCCGACACTTCAACGCGGCGGGTCGCCGTGGCCTTGACGGGCCCTTTGCCGTCCACCGGATTTCCGATCGCATCCACGACGCGCCCGACCAAGTCTTCGCCCACCGGAACCTCCGCAATGCGGCCGGTCCGTTTGACCATATCCCCTTCTTTGATTCCGACATCCGACCCCATCAGGACCGCGCCGACATTGTCCTCTTCCAGGTTCAGGACAATCCCGTAAACCGACCCGGGAAACTCCAGAAGCTCTCCGGCCATCGCATTTTCCAGTCCGTAGATCTTCGCGATGTTATCGCCGACCTGGAGAACCGTTCCGACTTCCTGGATGTCGACGCCTTTCTCAAATTCCTTGATTTGTTTTTTGATGATCTCGCTGATTTCTTCCGCACGCATCTGCATTGTTTATGCCCCCGACCTTACTTTACCAATTCCCGGCGAAGTCTCTGAAGTTGTCCCTTCACGCTCCCATCATAAATCCGGCTTCCGGCGTAGACCACCATTCCTCCGATCAGGGCGGGATCCTCATCAACGACGAGGTCCACATCGCGCCGGGTCAAGGTTTCCAAATGTCGCTTCAATTCCGACCGCTGGTCTTTTGACAAGGGCCGGGCCACCCGCACCTGGACGTGTTCCACCCCTTGCGCTTCGTCCACGAGGATCCCAAATGCTTTTGTAATATCGGGCAACTGCGAGAGCCGGTTTTTCTTGACGAGGAGCTCCATGAAGCGCTTCAGAAGCGGCGGACTCCCGATTCGATCCGCCAGCGATGCCAAGACTCGCTTTTTCTCTTCCTGGTGATAGCGAGGGTTCTGGCAGAGATCCCGCAGCTCGTTCTGCGTGCGGATCATCTGCTCGACCTGTTCGAGCCGCTCGCGAATCGGCACCAGCTGTTTTTCCTGCTGGGCCAATTCGAAAAGCGCTTTCGCATATCGTCGTGCCGTTCCGATGTTCATGGTGTTATACCGAACCCCTCGCCTAATGTCTAAACAAAAACGTTAACCTAACATAGGGCCGCCGTGTTGTCAAGACGCAGATTTCCGGTCTTAGAGGGGGGAGGAAGCACCGATGGTCCGCTTCGCGACGTGCTCCGGATGATGCCACCGCCCAACAATTCATCGCCCCGGTAGAAGACCGCCGATTGCCCGGGAGTCACGGCACGCTGAGGGGTCCGGAGCCGAATGCGGAGGATTTCTTCCCCCAGAGGCTCAATCCGGCCCGGGGCGCAGGCGTTACGGTATCGTATTTTCACATCGACATCCAGCCCCTGTCGAAGCGGCCGCTCCACAAAAAGGTTCAGGTTGCCCGCGAACAGTTCGTCGCAATACAAATCGGATGCCTCCCCCACAACGATGGTATTCTCATCGGGACGAATGTCGACCACATACAAACGCTCCCGGGCCGAGAGGCCCAATCCCCGCCGCTGTCCGATGGTGTAGAAGGCCACGCCCCGATGCTCCCCGACGACCTTTCCTTGGGTCGTGACGATCGGTCCGGGACGAGCGGCCCGAGGCGTCTGGATGGTCAGAAACTGACGGTAGTCCTGTTGGGTCACAAAGCAGATTTCCTGGCTCTCGTGCATTTCGTCGGGCGGAAGGTCCAGGGATTCCACCCGCCGCCATACCTCGGATTTGTGCAAAGATCCAAGAGGGAAGATAACATGGGGAAGGATTTCCGGCCGAAGCCGGTAAAGAAAGTAACTCTGGTCCTTTCGATCATCGACCGCCCGTTTCAATATGTACCGGCCCGTCCTCTCATTCTTCTCCAGCCGCACATAATGCCCTGTTGCCAAATAATCCGCCCCGAGCCCCCTGGCGATTTCGAACAGTCGGCCGAACTTGATCCGCTCATTGCATCGCACACAGGGATTCGGTGTCCGGCCCCCGAGGTATCCCTCCACAAAGTCGTCGATGACGGCCCGCCGAAATTCCGGCTGGACGTCAATGACATGGTGTTCAATCCCGAGCCGTTGGGCCACATACCGCGCCACCCCCACCTTACAGCAGGACCGGTCCTGCCACCGCTTATCCGCGTTCTCCTCTTCCTTCCAGACCTTGAGGGTCACGCCGATGACCCGGTGACCCTGCTCTTTCAAAATCATCGCGGTGGCGCAACTGTCCACCCCTCCGCTCATGCCGACCACAACCGTCTTGTATTCCGTCCCGGTCATCCAGATTTCCGCTCCGCCTATCCTTCAGCGTGCTTCCTGCACCGCCTGCGCTTCCTTTCCTTGAGCCCGTTCCGCTCCTTGCAATTCCTTTTGCCCGGGCAGCGCCGTCCCGCTCATTTGACAATGGCCGTTAAATCGAACACCTTCTTCTATAATGAGCACCGGCGTTTTGATCGACCCGTCCATGACGGCGGTCGGCAGGAGCTGGATTTTTTCCAAGGCGGTGACGTTGCCGATGATTTTGCCGCCGGTGATGACCGTGCCGGCGCTGATCTCCGCCTGGATGACGGCGTCTTCGCCCACGACCAGCGTCCCCTCCGTGACAATCTCTCCTTCGACGTGGCCGTCGATCCGAATCGTGCCGTTGTAGGTGATCATGCCCTTGAATTCTGTGCCCTTCCCCAAAAAGGCAATGACCTCGTCGCCGGCTCCGTCTCTGCGGTCTTTATCGTCTTTACGCAGCATGTTCATCCTCCTTGTCGGCCCCTCGATGGCTTCAAACCGCCGCCGCTACGAACTACTTTATGATGAGTTCCAGTAACCGGTCCAAATCCGGCGGATTATGATAATGGATCGCGACCTGTCCGCCTTCCTTAGCCCCGGTGATCCGAACCCGCGAACCGAGGTATCGAATCAACCGTTCCTCCGCTTCCGTGAGCGCATTTTGGATTCCGGCCGGCCTGCTTCGACCCCCGCCGGGCGCTCGCTTGGCGGCGGCTTCGGCCGCGCGCACCGAGAGGCCTTTTTGAAGGATCCGCCGGGCCATTCGGAGCTGGGCCTGAAGTCCGGACAGGGATAAGAGGACCTTCGCATGACCTTCGGACAACCGATCCAAGGCAACGGCCTCCTGGATTTCGAGAGGAAGGTTCAATAAACGCAGGGTGTTGGCGACCGAGGAGCGTTCCTTCCCGACCCGCTTGGCCACATCCTCCTGCGTCAAGCCAAACTCGTCGACAAGGCGGTGATAGGCCTTGGCGGTCTCGATCGGATTGAGATCTTGCCGTTGAAGGTTCTCGATGAGCGCCAACTCAACGGAGTCGGTGTCCGACGCCTGCTGGAGCACGGCGGGAATTTTTTCCAGGCCGGCCAGTTTGGCCGCGCGCCACCGCCGCTCGCCGGCGATCAACTCATACCGGCCGTCTTCCGCCGTCCGGACGAGGACGGGTTGCAGGACCCCCCGCTCTTTCACGGAGGCGACCAATTCTTGAAGATCCTGCTCGCGGAAGGTCTTCCGGGGTTGATACCTATTCGGTATTATATTCCGAATATCCAGTTCGAGGAATCGACTGGAGGGTGTCGCGGAGGACCCCTCCGGGAGGGCCCGATCAAACAGGGCGTTCAATCCTCTACCGAGTGCTTTTTTCTGCATGGGCCATCACTTCCTTCGCAAGGCTCAGATAGGCCTGCGCACCCGCGGAACCAATGTTGTACAGGACGACCGGCCGACCATGACTGGGGGCTTCCGCCAAGACCACGTTCCGGGGAACGATCACCTCAAAAACCTGCTGTTTGAAATAATTTCTGACTTCCCGGACCACCTGCTGGGACAGATTGGTGCGGCTATCATACATCGTGAATAAAATTCCTTCGACTTCCAATCCCGGATTATAACTGGCCCGAACTCGTTGAACCGTCCGCAACAGTTGCTGTAATCCCTCCATGGCATAATACTCACATTGGACCGGGATCAGTACGGAATGGGCGGCGGTCAGTGCGTTGAGCGTCAGCAGGCCCAGCGAGGGCGGACAATCCAGGAGCAGATAATCATATTGTTCGACGGCGTTCCGAATGGCCTCTTTCAGGAGGGATTCTCGCTGCGGGATCTGAATCAATTCCAGCTCCGCTCCGACCAAATCGACCCGTGCCGGAACCAGATCCAGGCCCGCCAGCTCTGTCTTCAGTACAACATCCTCCAGTGTTTTATGCCCCATTAAAACGTCGTAGAGGCTGGCCGAAAGATTTTCCCGATCGACTTGCAGACCGCTCGTTGTGTTGCCCTGCGGATCAACGTCGATCAGCAATACTTTTTTATCAGCCACGGCAAGGGAAGCCGCCAAATTTATGGCCGTGGTCGTCTTTCCGACCCCACCCTTTTGATTGGCGACCGCTATAATGTTTCCCATATCCGTTATGCAATCCGAAAATTTGACAAATCGTATCACAATAGAAAACAAAACAAAAGGAATTTTTCGCGCCTCGGCTCCACGCTCAACCCGCAATCCACTTTTGTATGAAGCGCGAGGGCCAATTTTTAGGATGTTCCACGTGGAACATCGGGCGAATAAATCCAAACCCGGTTTTTTAAGATATCCGTCTAAAAATCTCCAATCTTCGTTGGATTTTTGAAAACGGGAGCTCGTACCGGATTGTTCGCTCCCACCCCTTCAAATCGCGAACCGGCGCCTGGGATGGCATGCCTCCTTGATACAAAATTAATTTTCCTTCCGGCGCCAGCAAAGGCAAGGCTTTTTCCAGTACAACCTGCGTTTTTGCGAATGCCCTTGTCACAATCAAATCGTAGTGGTTTCCACTTTTTAATAAACTCTCGACGCGCTGATTAAAAATATGAACTTCGGACAGCCTGAGTTTGCCTGTCAGATGATGAAGAAAGGCCGCTTTTTTCTGGGAGGATTCGACGAGAAATAGTCGCAGCTTGGGTGAAGCGATCTTTAATGGAAGTCCTGGAAATCCTGCCCCGGTTCCGATATCAATCAACGACTGGCCAGGGTGCTCCTCGATCGCCTTTAATCCGGCAATAGAATCCAGGAAATGTTTTTCGACGATCTCCTCATCTCCTACGATCGCCGTCAGATTGACGGCACGGTTCCATACTTTCAGTTCCTCAAGATAGGTCAGAAATTGATTGAGCTGGAGATCGTTCAATGGACAATCGAGTGATTCCGCTCCGCCTTTAAGAAGGACTGCAAGCTCAGATTGGCTCGTGCGGGACATCAGCCGGATTCCTTCGATATTCCTTGTCGCCGGTATTTCCATTTCGCCGACAACGCTCCAGAGCGACTAAAATGAGTGAAATGGCCGCAGGGGTTATCCCAGAGATCCGTGAGGCCTGGCCAACAGATATGGGATGGATAGTGTCCAGTTTCTCCCGTACTTCTTTTGAAAGACCGATAACGCCGCCATAATAAAAATTTTCAGGAATTTTAAGATGCTCCATCTTCTTAAAATGATCCACTTCCTTTAATTGTCTTTGAATGTACCCCTCATATTTAATTTCGATCTCCACCCGATTCTTAACTTCCTCCGACAGGGTTCTATCGCTTCTGGAAAGCGAATCGATCATTTCGTAATCCTGCTCCGGACGCCGAAGTAGTTGCTCGAGGGTTTGATCCGACGTTTCGCCAGTGTTCAAAAAACCACGTTCGCGCAGGATTCCCGCTTTGAACCTGGTCGTTTTTAAACGATTGATTTCTCTATTTATACTGTGTTGTTTATCCAAAAAAGATCGATAAACATTGTCAGGGACGAGCCCAAGCTCCTTCCCCTTTTCCATTAATCGGACATCCGCGTTGTCATGGCGAAGCAGTAGGCGATATTCCGCTCTTGAGGTAAACATTCGATACGGTTCCCGTGTGCCTTTCGTAACAAGGTCGTCAATTAAAACACCGATATACGCCTCCGACCGGTCTAGAATTAAAGGGGATTTACCTAAAATTTTTAAGGCTGCATTAATTCCGGCCATGAGCCCTTGTGCGGCTGCTTCTTCATACCCGGATGTTCCATTGATTTGACCTGCATGATAGAGGCCGTCCAGAGCCTTGCTCTCGAGAGTCGGTCTCAATTGGGCCGGAGGAAAGTAGTCATATTCAACCGCATAACCGGGTTTGAGCATCATCGCGTTTTGAAGTCCCGGGATAGTTTTCAAGATTGCCGCCTGAACGTCAACGGGGAGACTCGTGGAAATACCGTTTGGATAAAACTCGTCGCAATGACGGCCTTCGGGTTCGATAAACAATTGATGACGGTCCCGTGCCGAAAATCGGACCACCTTATCCTCAATGGATGGACAGTATCGTGGCCCTGTTCCTTCAATTACGCCACTATACATCGGTGAGCGGTCGATGTTGTCCATGATAATTTTGTGTGTTTCTTTATTTGTATACGTAATATGGCACGGAATCTGATTCGTTACGATTCGTTCTGTTGAATAGGAGAAAGGCGGTGGAGGCTCATCGCCATATTGCGGAACCATCGCGGAAAAATCAATTGTCCGGCGATCCAGACGAGGCGGCGTTCCTGTTTTTAGACGTCCCAACTGGAGTCCTAGTCCAAGCAAGTCCTCAGACAAGCTTTCGGATGCGGCCTCACCCGCCCTGCCGGCAGGAAAGTGGGTCATTCCAATATGAATCAATCCCCTTAGAAATGTCCCGGCAGTAAGCACAACTGCTTTGGCCTTAATTCGTATCCCAGTGTTCATTACAATTCCGGTCACTTTGTGACTTTTCGTAAGGAGCCTGGCTGCGGTTCCCTGACGGATTTCGAGACCCTTGGTCTCTTGCAACGAGGCCATCATTACGTGACGGTAAGCGGCCTTATCGGCCTGGGCACGTACTGCCTGAACAGCCGGCCCTTTTCGGGTATTGAGCATGCGAAACTGAATACCGGCCTTGTCCGTGTTTCTGCCCATTTCTCCACCAAGGGCATCTATCTCTCGAACAAGGTGTCCCTTGGCAATACCCCCTATGGCCGGATTGCACGACATCTGAGCAATTTTATCCGGCTCCATGGTTAGCAGTAGTGTGGATAGGCCCATGCGAGCGGCCGCAAGGGCCGCCTCGCATCCCGCGTGTCCGCCTCCAACGACGATGACATGGTATGACTGTTCAAATTTCCGGATCAGCATGGTGAATGTTCCACGTGGAACACTTCGGTGTGTTTATTACCGTAGCAGACGCGTCTTTATTTTCCGATGCAAAAACCCTTAAATATTTTCTCAAGAAGGTCTTCGGTGGTTGTCTCTCCGGTGATCTCTCCGAGTCGATCAATCGCTGTCCTAATGTCCACGGCAATCAATTCAGGGGGGGCTTCCTCAATCAAGGATCTATGGGCATTTTTCATTGCATGCTGTCCCTGTAATAACAATGAGTTGTGCCGTGCATTAATCATGGCTTCGCGCTCTCCACAAGTCACGATTCCGCTACGCACCTCCTTTACAATTGCCTTCCTTAGATAATCAAGGCCTTCACCTGTGCGCGTTGAAATAAAAACCACGCTATCAATATTGTCCTGCCCCAAAAGATCGACCAGTTGCCGGTTACGACTATTTTCCATTAATAAATCTATCTTCGTACAGACGATGAGTCGTTTCTTCCCCGCCGTGTCTTCGATCAACCGGCTCTCTTCATGGCCAAGTTGTTGACTGATATCCAGAACCAATAGAATCAAATCTGCTCGTTCGATGGCCTGGCGGGTTCGCAAAACCCCCTCCCGCTCCACCAGGTCCTCCGTTTCTCGAAGGCCGGCCGTATCTATGATGCGAATTGGAATTCCGTCCAGATTAAGATACTCCTCAAGGATGTCGCGCGTTGTCCCCGGAACCGGCGTCACGATTGCGCGATTTTGTAAGAGCAACGCGTTGAGCAAACTGGATTTCCCGGCATTCGGTCGTCCAACGATCGCAGTGGCAATTCCCTCTCTTATGGCTTTCCCGCTCGCGGCTGTTTTGATGAGGGCCTCAGTGCGGTTAATGAGCTCAGTAATCCGGACTTTCACTTGGTCTTGGTTCAAGAACCGGATATCTTCTTCGGTAAAATCGATTCCGGCCTCGATCTCGGCCAAGAGTTGAACGGCCGATTCGCGAAGGTGCGCTATCCGACGATTAAGTTCTCCCCCCAGTTGGGCTAGGGCGACCCGATGAGCGGCTTCCGTTTTCGAATGGATCAGATCCATCACGGCCTCGGCTTGTGTTAAATCGATCCGCCCGTTTAGAAAAGCCCATTTCGTAAACTCCCCCGGCTCCGCAAGCCGCGCGCCACGGCCAAGGAAAAGGTCCAAAATCCGGTGAAGGAGCAGCGGCCCGCCGTGACTGTAAACCTCCACGGTATCCAGGCGCGTGTACGTTCTGGGTGCGCGCATGATCGCCAGCATAACCTCGTCCAGCCGTTCCCCGTTGGATGGATTGCGAACCACCCCAAGGTGGATCGTGTGGCTGACAAGATCGTTGGCGGTCAATCCCTTTTTCGTCTCAAAAACCTCGGAGGCCATGGCTATCGCCCGCCCTCCGCTCAGTCGGATAACGCCAATCCCTCCCTCACCCACCGGTGTTGCGATTGCGCAGATGGTGTCTCCGGGAGCGGTTCTAGGACTTTTGTCGACCCGTTGCCGGCGCCTTGTCTGGTTCTTTGTTCCCAGCGTCCTTTTCACGGTGCGTCTCAATATACTTTATTGTGAAATACTGCTGGCCAACGGTCAAGACATTATTCGTGATCATGTAAAGGACCAGCCCCGACGGAAAACTCACAAACAAGAACGTCATCAAGACAGGCATCATCAGAAAAATCTTGGCCTGGGTGGGATCCATCGTTGTGGGTTGCATTTTTTGCTGGATCAGCATGGTGAGACCCATAATGATCGGAAGGACATAATAGGGGTCCTTGTCGGACAAGTCGTGTATCCAGAGAATGAACGGGGCCTGACGAATTTCGATAGTCGTGTAGAGAACGTTGAACAGCGCCACGAAAACCGGAATCTGGAGGATCATCGGCAGACAGCCTCCAACGGGATTTACCTTGTTCTTCTGATACAGCTCCATCATCTCCTTTTGAAGGCGCTGCCGGTCGTCCTTGTACTTCTTCTGAAGAACCTGCAACTGGGGCTGAAGGGCCTGCATGTCTTTCATCGACCGGTAACTCTTGTGCGTTAGGGGAATAAACAAAACGCGGACACCGACGGTCAACAGGATGATCGCCGCCCCGTAATTTCCAGTGAACCCGTGGAGGAACTGCAGGACGTGAAAAATCGGCCTGGCGATCCAACGGACGATCGCCCAGCTTCCGTAAATAAACCAGCCAAAATCAACCGTCTCTTCCAGTCCCACACCGAGGGCTTGCAAGCGCTGGTGTTCCTTCGGCCCCGCGTAGAGGACGAGATGCTTGACGGAGGGTCCGGCCCCCGGGGATTTAAATTCCACCGAGGTATTAACCTCCGTTGGAGAGGTCCGGCTTATCACCGCGGCGCTCGCCTCGGCAGGGATCGCCGCGGCGATAAAGTACTTGTCCTGCAGCGCGGTCCAGGCGATCGCCCCGTCGTGCCGAACCTCCCGTTCGATTTTTGCGGGGTTGTCCTTTATCAGTTCTCCGGCGAGATCCGTGATGGGTCCGATAAATCCGACAAACCCTCTTTTTTGCCCCCAGTCGGTAATCCCAAAGTCCCGGCCGATCGAGAAGAGATAGCGATCGGGTATGCCCTCCGTTTCAATATCCACCGAGACACGGTAGTCGTCGCTTCGGAAGGCGACCCGTTTTGTTACCCGCGCCCCGGTTTCCGGGTCTAGGTAGCGGAATGTTACCGTCCCCGTCTTGTTTTGTTCATCGAGGGTCAGGTCTCCTCCGTCGACGGCGTAGAGCCCGCGGTCCAAGCGGCTGTTCAGTCCGGCATCCGGGCTTTGGATCGAGAAGGCGGGGGTTCCGTCGAGGAGATCCTGATAAAGCCTGATTCGCGTTCGTCTGTCTGGGCCGGTGTACTTTTTTAGTTCAAATAAAACCAGTCTCCCGCCGCGGGAGCTAAAGACGGCATGGTAAAGGGGCGTATTGATTTGCACCGTTCGTTCCTCGGCCGATCCGGTGGCCGCATTAAAGGGCGCCGCAACGGCGAGACCCGAGGGTTTTTGCACCACGGCCTGCCCTTCGGATGGTTTTTCCGCAGGTCCCGGGGGTTGCGGCGGAAAAAGCCCGAGCTTCTCGACGAAATAGGGGTAGGCCATCATAATGGCAAAAGACACAATCAAAAAGAGGACGAACCGCTTTTCCATTTATTCGCTTATTTGACGGGGTCGTATCCGCCGGGGTGAAACGGCTGGCATTTCATCAGACGAACAACTGCGAGCAGAAGGCCCTTCATTACTCCACGCCGCCGTATCGCGTCGATTGCGTAACAGGAGCAGCTCGGGGTGAATCGGCATGCCCTTGGCAAGAACGGGGAAATCGTCCATTGATAGACTTTGATCAGCCCGATGAAGACGGGCCTCACGGGGACCTCTTTTCCAGGCGGGCCCGTTCAATCGCCCGCTGAAAGTCTCCACTCAAAAGAACATAGCGGTTGACAAGCATGGGCCCCTTAGGGAACAGCAAAATATCGCAAGAAGGACAGATCTGGCTTTGAAGTTCAAAAAAAATCCTTCGAGCGATTCGCTTCGCCTTGTTTCGTTTAACCGCCGGTCCAAACCTTTTGCTTACCACCGCGGCGAAACGTGAGCAGGAACGGCGGTTTTCCCGGTACAACAGCCTGAACGCGGTGGTATCGACCGCTATGCCGTTTTGGTAGATATTTCCAAATTGGGATCTTCCCTTTAATCGATTTCTGGGGTTCACCGGATATCCTACACCGTCAGTTGCTTTCTGCCTCTGGATCGCCGTCGGGCCATCACACGGCGGCCCCCTTTTGATTTCATTCGACTCAAAAATCCGTGAACCCGTTTTTTTCTTCTCTTGCTGGGTTGCCGATACGTTATGGACATTGCCCCTCCTCAAAATCCGCCAAAAAAAATCATTATAAGCAGGTTTGTTGGAAGAGTCAATCAAAAACAGAAGGTTAAATATCGCTGTTGGATTCAAAAGAACTATTGGAAATTAAATAAATAGTAGTAACAGTAGGGCCTGTTGAAACTGAGGAATAAAATGGAAACGAGCGGAAAAAAATTAGCCTTCCGTGTGGAATCGCGCGTTAATAAAACTTGCTTTGTTTATCCGATTTTGTTATCTTGGGTTGAAATTTAATCAAAGCACAAGCGTAGCAGTAAAGAGCAATAATTTAAAGATTCAAAAGCAACCACACATCATTTAAGTTATTGATTTTAATGAACTAATTTAATTATCAACAATTGTTGAAAAAGCTGTTAAAAACCAAGCAAATATGAAACCGGAAGAAATCTGGCAACAAGCCAGTGACAAGATCGAGGCACGAGTTAACAAACAGATTCACGATACATGGTTCAAGCCGCTTTCAATTGATTCCGTGGAAGGGAAAGAGGTCACCCTTGTGGCTCCGAACCGCTTTTTTTGCGAGTGGATAAGGGAACACTACTACGAAATGCTATTGGATGAAATAGGGCGCATTACAAAGATAGATGGTTTAAGGATCAACCTCGTAATAAAGAACGGACAGCAGATACAAAGCGAAAACCACTCTTCGGAAAAACCAGGGAGGTCCCGCAAGGGCGTTCAGCTAAACGCGAAATACACATTTGGCAGCTTTGTGGTCGGCTCCTGCAACCAGTTCGCCCATGCCGCCTCGCTGGCCGTTGCCGAATCCCCCGCCAGGGCGTACAATCCGTTGTTTCTTTACGGCGGGGTCGGATTAGGAAAGACCCACCTCTTGAACGCGATAGGAAATTTCACCGTTGAAAAACGCCCTGGTACGAGGATCGCCTACCTTTCTTCCGAACAGTTCACAAACGAGGTTATTAACTCCATCCGCTATGACAAGATGCTGGAGTTCAGAAATAAATACCGCAGCGTTGATATTCTCCTGATGGACGATATCCAGTTTATCGCAGGGAAAGAACGGACACAAGAAGAATTTTTTCACACCTTCAACGCCCTTTACGAGGCGCACAAACAAATCGTCTTATCAAGCGACCGCTTTCCTAAAGAGATCCCGACAATCGAGGAGCGATTGCGGTCCCGTTTTGAATGGGGGCTGATCGCGGACCTTCAAGTCCCCGATCTTGAGACCCGCATAGCCATTCTCAGAAAGAAGGCCGAGACCGAGGGCATTGATCTTCCGGATGCGGTCGCACATCTCCTGGCCGAGAACATACGAGGCAATGTTCGAGAATTGGAAGGGGCCCTGATTCGTGTGGGCGCATTTTCTTCCCTGACAGGGCAAGCCATAACGTTGGATTTGGCCAAGAAGATCCTGCGGGATTCAGTTCAAGTTAAAAAGATCATCACGGCCGAGGAAATTCAGCGGGTGGTCGCAGAACGGTATCATCTCAAGCAGGCCGAAATGAAGTCGAAGAAAAGGACAAAAACGATCGTCCAGCCCCGGCAGTTGACCATGTACCTCTGCCGGGAATTGACACCCCTTTCATTTCCCGAGATCGGACGACATTTCGGAGGCAAGGACCACACAACCGTGATCCACTCCTGCCGTCAGATAGAAAAACGGATGGAAGAGAACGGCGAGTTTAAGCAGTTGGTGGAATCGATATTGAGACAACTGCGAGAGGGGCAAGGGTCTCCCTAAAAATGAATACAAGGGCGCAAGGAGGGCTGTATGAAGCTTAAGATTTCACGCGGGGAGTTGTTGACCGGCTTCCAAAGAGTTCAGGGCGTGGTTGAGAAGCGGAATACCATGCCGATTCTTTCGAATATGTTGTTTGAGGCGAAGAAGGACCAGGTCATTTTGTTCGCAACGGATCTGGAAATTGGGATCCGGGGAACGTACAAGGCCGATGTGTCACAACCCGGAGGAGTAACCGTATCGGCCCGGAAGCTGTACGAGATCGTTCGTGAGCTGCCTGAGGGTGTTGTTACCATCACCTCCAATGATGATCACAACGTAAAAATCGAGGCTGGGAAGAGTGAATTTAAGGTGTTGGGATTACCACCCCAAGAATTTCCGGCCATGCCGACGGTCGAATCGGAGCCGCTCATGCCCATGGACCGGAAAGTCCTTTCTGATTTGATCCGCAAAACCGTTTTCGCCGCCGGCGACAACAATGCCCGGTACATCCTCAACGGGTTATTGGTCACCCATTTTATAAATGACAAGAAACATGCCCTTCGGTTCGTCGGAACGGACGGACATCGCTTGGCGGTGATCGAAAGATCGTTGGACGATGGAAAGGGAAGGAGCCTCCCGCGGGAGCAGACCGCCATTATCCCGAAGAAGGCTGCTCTGGAGATCAAGAAGCTCTTGGAAGAAAATGAAGAGGGCCTTGAACTTGGGGTGAGCAAGAACCAGATGATTTTTAGGCGCGGAGGCCTCCTGCTGCTTGCCCGGCTCATGGAAGGAAGCTATCCCGACTATCAACAGGTGATCCCCAAGGAAAACGAGAAACGGGTTTCGGTCAATAAGTCCGAGCTCGAGGGCGCCCTCCGCCGCGTATCCATTCTTTCCCGGGAAAAAACAAGCGCGATCAAGTTGGCGCTGGAAGCGGATACCGTCACGTTGTCCTCGAGCAATCCGGACATGGGGGAAGCCAAAGAGACGATCGCGGCCAAATTCGGCCGGGAAGGTTTCACGACGGGATTTAACGCCCGATACCTTTTGGATGCCTTGTCGGCGGTCGACGCGGAAGAGGCCGTCTTGGAATTTAAGGATGCGCTGAGTCCTTGCATTATCCGTCAACCGGATGATCCGGATTACTTGTGTGTGGTCATGCCAATGCGGGTTTGAATTTTCGGCGTGGCGCCGGGCGGGCCGGGTATAACCGGATCCGAACGGGGGCGTCGAGTGGATGGCGCGGCCCTGTATTTGAGGAGAACCATGGAGACTAAAACGTCCCCAAAGTACGACGCAGCACAAATCAAGGTGTTGGAAGGACTGGATGCTGTCCGGAAACGTCCGGCCATGTATATCGGCAGCACTGGCGTGGACGGGTTGCATCACCTCGTCTATGAGGTGGTGGATAACAGTGTGGACGAGTCCATGGCCGGATTCTGCGACCGCATCGAGGTGATCCTCCACAGCGATAGCAGTTGCACGGTGATCGACAACGGGCGTGGAATACCCACCGGCATGCACCCCGGGCAAAAGCGTTCGGCGGCCGAAGTGGCCTTGACCGTACTCCACGCCGGTGGAAAATTCGACCGGGACGCCTACAAAGTTTCGGGCGGTCTTCATGGTGTTGGTATCTCGGTCGTAAATGCCCTTTCGGAATGGCTGGGCCTGGAGATCTGGCAGGACGGGCAAGTCTTTCAACAACGATACAATCGCGGCAAGCCCGAAGCGCCACTGAAATCCACCGGTAAGACGAAAAAAAGAGGAACCAAGATCACATTCAAGCCCGACCCTGAAATCTTTGAGGAGAGGGAATTCAGCTTTGACACGCTCTCCCAGCGGCTGCGGGAGTTGGCCTTTCTCAATAAAGGACTCCAGATTTTCCTGGCGGACGAACGGACCGACAAGCGGCAGGAGTTTTCTTATAAAGGGGGTATCATCTCCTTTGTAGAGCACCTCAATGAAAATAAGGACCCTCTCCACAAACCGATTTATGTCACCCGAGAGAAAAGCGGGGTCTTAATGGAGGTGGCCCTCCAGTACAATGATTCCTACTCCGACAACATTTTTTCGTTTGCCAATAACATCAATACACGCGAGGGAGGGACCCATCTCGTGGGTTTCAAGGCCGCGCTGACGCGGACGGTGAACAATTACGCCACGGCCAACAATCTCTTGAAGTCCGACGACGAGGCCCTGACCGGGGATGATGTCCGTGAAGGGCTGACCGCCGTGATCAGCGTCAAGATCCCGGAGCCCCAGTTCGAGGGTCAAACCAAGGCCAAACTGGGAAACAGCGAAGTGAAGGGGATCGTCGAGGCCGCCGTCAATGAAACGCTCGGCGCCTCCTTTGATCAAAACCCAAGCGTGGCTCGAAAAATAGTGGAGAAAGCGATCAATGCCGCGCGAGCCCGCGAGGCGGCGCGGAAAGCGAAGGAGTTGATCCGCCGGAAAAATGCGTTGGATGTCGGTTCCCTTCCCGGAAAACTGGCCGACTGCCAGGAACGCGATCCGGCTCTTTCGGAGCTTTTCATCGTTGAGGGAGATTCGGCAGGTGGGTCGGCCAAGCAGGGGAGGGATCGACGCAATCAGGCGATTCTTCCGCTGAAAGGGAAGATCCTCAATGTCGAGAAGGCCCGTTTCGATAAGATGATCTCGAGCGACGAAATTCGAACCTTGATCACGGCCCTGGGCACGGGGATCGGGCCGGAGGATTTTGACATCCTCCGGGCCCGGTATCACAAGATCATTCTCATGTGCGATGCCGACGTGGACGGGTCGCACATCCGAACGCTGCTTTTGACCTTCTTTTTTAGGCAGATGTCCGAGCTGATCAAGAATGGCTACCTGTACATCGCGCAGCCGCCGCTCTTCAAGGTGAAAAAGGGGAAAGAGGAGCGGTATATCCAGAACGAAAAGGAGTTTGAGGACTATTTCTTCAAACTGGGAATGGATCGGGCCACCCTCCTAACTGAAAAGGGGAAGAAGGGCATTCCCGGAGACCTGCGGCAAAAGCTGTTTACGGATATGGGAAAGTACCGACAGCAGCTCCAGCTGCTTAAAAAGCGTGGAGTCACATCGGAACTCATTCGGGCGCTGCTCGCTATTCGCCCGGACCCGAAGGCGGAGTGGCAGACGCCCACGGCGCTCAAGCAATTTGAGGAGAACTATTTGGATATATTGAAGGAGGCTTTTCCTTCGACGGCGAAAAAAATCCGGGTGCAAAGCGACCTGATCCGCCGAGACGACGGGTTCGTCTTATCCTGCTCGTTAAGTTGGGAGGGACAAGTGATTGAACGGCGGGTGGAGTCCGTTCAGGTGGATGCCGTTCTGGAGGCGGTCGAGTACAAGGGACTTGAAACGATCTACGACCAGATCCAAAGAATCGCGGCCCCGCCCTATCTCATATCAGCCGAGAAAGAAGAACCAAAGACCGTTCAAACCGTGGAAGATGCGGTGGAACAGGTCCTCGCCATCGGTCGGAGTGGTGCAACGATACAGCGATTCAAAGGATTGGGCGAGATGAACCCCGAACAGCTCTGGGAGACGACCATGGATCCCGAAAAACGCGTCCTCCTCCAAGTTAAGCTGGAGGACCTTGTCGCGGCCGAAGAAATGTTTTCGGTCCTGATGGGAGACCAGGTCGAGCCACGGAAGGCGTTTATTGAAAAGCATGCCCTGGAAGTGAAGAACTTGGATATATGAGAGGAATCCCGTGACCCCTGAAACCCGAAAAATTGTGGTGGACATCGAAGACGAGATGAAGACCTCGTACCTCGATTACGCCATGAGCGTGATCGTGGGCCGGGCCCTTCCCGATGTTAGGGACGGCCTGAAGCCAGTTCACCGGCGGATACTGTATGGCATGCACGAGATGGGCCTGCTCCACAATCGGCCCTATCGGAAGTCGGCCAAGGTGACGGGCGAGATTATGGGAAATTTTCACCCGCACGGGGACGCCGCCATCTACGACACCTTGGTCCGAATGGCCCAGGACTTCAACATGCGGTACCCACTGATCGACGGGCAGGGCAATTTCGGCTCAATCGACGGTGACCCCCCGGCGGCCATGCGCTACACCGAGTCGCGGCTGACCCAGCTGGCGGAGGAGATGCTGGGGGACATCGACAAGGACACCGTCGATTTCGTTCCCAACTACGATGAATCCCGCACCGAACCGACCGTCCTTCCCTCCAAGGTCCCCAATCTGCTGATCAACGGATCGTCCGGGATCGCCGTGGGAATGGCCACAAACATTCCCACGCATAATCTCACCGAGGTCATCGATGCCCTGTCCTTGATGATCGAAACCCCCGAGGTCGGCCTAGATAAGGTGATGCGGATCATCAAGGGACCGGACTTCCCAACCGGCGGTTTCATCTGCGGAACGCAGGGGATCAAGGATGCCTATAAAACAGGCCGGGGCATCTTGACGTTGCGGGGGAAGGCAGCGATTGAGGTTCATCCCAAGACTGAAAAAGAGACGATCATCATTACCGAACTGCCGTATCAGGTTAACAAGGCCCGGCTGATCGAAAAAATCGCGGAGTTGGTCCGAGACAGAAAAATCGACGGCATTTCGGATGTCCGAGATGAATCGGACCGGGATGGGATGCGGATTGTCGTGGAGCTGCGCCGAGGGGAGGTGGCCGCCGTCATCCTCAATCAGCTCTACAAGCACACTCAGCTTCAGACGACCTTCGGTGTGATCATGCTCGCCCTGATCGACAATCAGCCGCGGGTTTTGAATCTGGCCGAGATCCTTCAGGCCTTTGTTCGGCATCGCCGGGATGTGGTGGTTCGCCGGACGCAGTACGAACTAAAAAAAGCCGAGGAAAAGGCGCATATCCTGGAAGGATTGAAGATCGCCTTGGATCATCTCGACCGCGTGATCGCGTTGATCCGGCAGGCGGCCTCGCCCGAGGAGGCCCGGACCGGGCTGGTTCAACAGTTCGGACTCTCGCAGGTCCAGGCCCAGGCGATTTTGGACATGAGACTCCAACGGCTGACGCAGCTTGAACGGGAAAAACTGGTAACGGAATACCAAGAAACGATTAAACGGATCGAGTACCTTCGATCGGTGCTGGGCAGCGAGGCGCTGGTTCGAAAGATCATCAAGGATGAATTGATGGAGATCCGCGAGAAATACCAGGATGCCCGGCGGACCGAAATCATGGCCGCGGCAGAGGAGATCGACCTGGAAGATCTGATCGCGGAAGAGGACATGGTGATCACGATCACGAACACCGGCTACATCAAACGTAACCCGGTCGGGATCTACCGAAGCCAGAGGCGCGGGGGGAAGGGAAAGATCGGGATGGGTGTCCGTGAGGAGGATTTTGTTGAGCATCTGTTTGTGGCCTCAACGCACGACTATCTTCTCTTCTTCACGGACGCCGGAAAAGTGTACTGGCAAAAAGTCCATCAGATCCCCGAGGCCGGTCGCGCGACCAAGGGCAAGGCGATCGTCAATCTCCTTCAGTTGGCTCAGGGTGAAAAAATCACCGCGATCCTTCCGGTCGATGAATTCCGGGAAGACCGATATGTCGTCATGGCCACTCGACGTGGAATCATCAAGAAGACACCCCTTCAGGCCTACAGCAATCCGAGAGCCGGCGGGATCATCGCATTGACCCTGGAGGCGGGAGATAAATTGGTCGCGGTGCGGCTGACGGACGGGGCGAAGGAGGTCCTGATCGGCACGAAAAAAGGATTGGTGATCCGCTTTCCGGAAATGCAGGCCCGACCGATGGGGCGCACCGCGGTGGGGGTGAAAGGAATCACTCTGGCCGAGGATAATGAGGTTATCGGGATGGAGGTCTTGGACCAAGAGGAGGGAGTCAGCGTTCTGACCGTGACCGAGCGCGGGTTCGGCAAGCGGACGGACCCGGGGGAGTACCGTTCCCAGGGTCGAGGGGGAAAGGGGATCATCAGCATTCGGACGACGCCCAAGAATGGAAATGCGGTGGCCGTTCTTCAGGTAACGGAGGACGGAGAAATCATGATGATGACGGCCGAAGGGAAAATTATTCGTCTCAAGATCAAGGACATCCGTGAAATCGGGCGCAACACCCAGGGAGTTCGGCTGATCGGTTTGGATCCAAACGATCGCGTCGTGGGGGTCGCCACGCTGGCCGAGAGGGCCGATTCGGAGGACATATCCGATGAACCGGCGTCGCCACAGGGCCAAAAGGGCGATGGCGCGTCGGCCTAAAAAAGGCCCGCATTATTGGCTCGGCCTCGGCGTGGTTATCCTGGCCGTGGTGATGGGATGTGAGCGGGCACCCAAGGCGATTCTCGCTACGGCCGAAGCCCGATGGAAAGCGGGGGACTACCTCGGCGCCGTCCAGGCGTATGAGCGCCTGGTTGATGATTACCCCAAGAGCGTTTTCGTCGACGATGCCTACTACGCCATCGGCACGCTCGAATACCTCTACCTCAACGATTATTCGAAAGCCGTCGAAGCCTTTCACAAAGTCGTCATGGAGCATCCCAACAGCCCTCTCGTCTTGCAAGCCGAGGGGGCGTTGGCCGAAATTTACCAAAAAAAATACCACGATTCCCGCCGGACCATTGCAGAGTACCAAAGGTTATTGGAGCGAACCAAGGACCGGGGCATCGCCGAAGAGGTGCAGTATCGTATCGGCGAGGTCTATTTTGATGAGGGCGATTATGATCAGGCGCGGAACGAATGGGACCAGCTTCTCAAGCAATCCCCCAGGAGCGCTTGGGCGGACAATGCGCTTTATCGGACCGGAAGCAGTTATTTCCTTCAAGGGCGATACAGCGAGGCCCTGGCCACTTATCAAGAAACGGCTAAGCGTTATCCGCTGAGCGATGTAAAGGTAGAAGTCCGTTTCTGGATGGCCAATTGCCTGGAAGAGCTCGATCGATTGGACGAAGCGTTACGTGAATATCGATCGCTGGCCAACAGCTATCCGAACCCGAAGGTGATCGAGGTCAAGATCCATAGCATCGAAAGCCGATTGAAAACACCGACGGGAAAAGAGACAAGCACAACCCGACAGCCCGTGGACACGGAATAAAGGGCGGCCGCGACTCTATTTTTTCGGACGGGTTTCCATCGTGGTATCGGGTGCGGTCGAGCTGGGCGGACCCAGTTGTAGAATGATCTCCTGAACACGGAAGCCGGCCTGGAACCGATGCAGTGCGGCATTCACCTTATCGATCAAGGTCGGTTTCAAAAAGGTCAACTCTTGCATCCAAGCTGGGCTGTCCACGGACAGATAGAGCTTGTGAAAGCGGATCCTGTCGGGCAGGGCATGTCCCGCGATCTGATTGCCAACAATTTCGGCCCAATGTTCCCGGAGACGGTACTCTGCCAGCGGCCCGGAAAGTCCATACTGAGCGATGAGACCTTGAAGAACCTGGCTTGCGGCAGTGAGTGACTGTGGTTTTGGCATGAATGTAAATCGACCTGTTCTGGACCGCATCTTACTCTATATCCCGCGGCGAATCAACTTAAAGGAAACCGAATGAGATGACCGAGCCCGCCTCCTTTTTTTGTAAGGGATAAAGGCAGGTCCAGCGAATGTTAGCCGGTCGTCCATAATAGTAAGAGCCAATTTGTATGGTTCCCCATGCTTATCCAACCGATTGATATTAAATAATAATATATTATTATTGCGCGTTCGAGTTGCCGGATTTTGACAAAAATCATTAGGTGATCAATGGATTGCAAAATTTTTTTTTCTGTGATATAACATTAGCCGGCGATGTCTAACCCCCGGGTTCACAACGTGGTGTCATGGCAAATGATTCGGTGGCGGCCACCAATTCGAAAGCCTTTCATGATTACCATGTTGAGGAGAAATATGAAGCCGGGATTGTATTGGTCGGGACCGAGGTTAAGGCATTGAGAGAAGGCCGGGCGAATCTTCGAGACAGCTTTGCCCGAATCGAGAATAACGAGGTCTTTTTACACCATTGTCATATCGGTCCCTACAGTCATGGAAACATTGCGAATCAGGACCCGTTAAGAGTTCGAAAACTGCTGTTGAACCGAAACGAAATCAGCAAACTGATCGGCAAAACCCAGCAACACGGCTACACGCTGATTCCGCTGAAGATTTATTTCAAGAAGGGCCGTGCCAAAGTTGAGTTGGCCTTGGCGATCGGGAAAAAGACGGCGGATAAACGGGAAACGCTACGGCGCAAGATCGCGGAACGGGAGATTCAAAAGGCCTTCAAACAAAAACAACGGTCATGATATCAACGATCTCTTAACACGAACATATGAAAAGGAGGGGGGCGACCGGATTCGACGGGGATCAAGAGGTTTCGGGCGGCATGCCGAGGTCCCACAGGGGCTCGTTAAACACCTGTGGAAACAAGCAACTGCCAATTCAGAATTGGCCCTCGCTGCTTAATAGCGGCGCATCCAGCTAATTGTCGTCTGTGCGATTAGACCGGATGTCACGATAGCAGACTGGTTCCGCGGGTCGTCCAGGCCCGCGGAGCGAGACAAACTGGACTAGCGGCTCTTCGGGTTTGTTGCTGTACCCGAAGAGCGGCGAATCGAAAACAGCCACTATGCATGTAGTCACCTGGGGCTGAAGTTCTTCGGACGCGGGTTCAACTCCCGCCGCCTCCACCAGTTTCTTTTTAATATTTTTTATTCCTTCTTTTTTGCCTAATGCCCTGAAGAGGATCGGATCGCCGCCTCACGCAGAGGTTGTGGCGCCATCCCAGATCGTTCCATCCCAGCGCATAGTCGGCTGAAAGACACTTCGCGCTCGACATGCTATGACAATCCGGAAAAAAAGCACGTCTGCATTTCATGGGAGACGATAATGATCACTTTGGCATTCTATGAACGCCGGAACGGAAGTGTGGAGATCCCATTCCGGGAACGTCGAATCGCTTCCCGGCGGATGCGGTCGGGAGCGTATTCCCCTGAACGGAGGCGACTGATCTCGCCAGAGCGATTTCAGGGGCGGAAGACTTCCGAAACCACGGCGCCGATTCGAATAAATTTTGAACTTACACCCGACCAGAAGGCCTTGCGGGACAGCGTCAGGGCATTTACCCAAAGGGAAATTGTCCCCGTGGCCGCTTATTATGACCGAACAGGGGAATTCCCATGGGAGGTGGTCCGTAAGGCGTTTGATCTGGGCCTTTTCACGAACTACATTCCCAAGAAATACGGCGGCGGAGGGTTGGGTGTTTTTGAAACAGCCATCGCGACGGAAGAAATCGCTGCCGGATGCATGGCGATGGGAACATCGATCATGATCAATGTTCTTGGAACCGCTCCCTTGTTGTTGGCCGGAACCGAAGAGCAGAAAGGGAGAATTTTGATCCCCTACTGCCGTCAACTAACATTGGTCTCCTTCTGCTTCACGGAACCGGATGCGGGCTCTGACCCCAGCCGGATCTCGACCCATGCCGATTTCAAAGGGGATCATTACATTCTCAACGGTTCGAAATGCTTTATCACAAACGGCGGGGTGGCCGATTATTATGTCGTGTTCGCCACGTTGGATAAAAACAAGGGTACAAAGGGACTGACGGCTTTCCTAACGCCATCCGATTCCGAGGGGATCAAGACCGGCAAGATCCTGAATAAGATGGGGCAACGGGCATCGAACACCGCCGAGATATTTTTTGAGGATGTCAAGATCCCCATCGAAAATCGGATCGGGGCTGAAGGCGAAGGATACAAGATTGCGTTGCAGTCCATATCGAAATCGCGAATCAATGTTGCCGCTGGATCGGTGGGGATCGCAAGGACCGCGATGGAGCATGCCTTGCGGCATGCGCAGAAACGGGTCCAGTTTAATCAATCGCTCGCGAACTTTCAGTATGTTCAGTTCAGACTGGCCGACATGGCCACCCAGATAGAGGCCGCCCGCTTCCTGGCTTGGCGGGCAGCCTGGGCCCACGATCAAGGTTATCGTTATGGTAAGGAATCCTCCATGGCGAAGGATTTTAACGGAGACGTTGTGATGAAAGTGACAAGCGAGGCGCTGGATCTCCTGGGAGGGTACGGTTATTCCAAGGATTACCCGATGGAAAAGTTGATGAGAGACGCCAAGCTCATGCAGATATACGAAGGTCCATCGCCGATCCATAAGACCATCATCTATCGAGAGCTGGCAAAAGAATATGGATTTTGAATCATAATCCGTTTCATGGCCAACACGAAATGATAAACCAGCCCCAGCCGGAAGCTACCAAGAGGTTTCCAAAAAGCGACTATCGAGAATACTTTCGAAAAAACTGTTACCTTCCCATCATTGAACATGAACAACAGACTGAACCATTCGGCAACGTCCTCAATCTGAGTACATCGGGTTTATTTGTAGTAACCAGGGGGTCCAAGGAGCAAACCGATCCTTTAAAGGCAAAGTTTTTTGTCCCGAATGTTCCGGATCCGATCAATTTTCTGGGTGAAGTCGTTTATGTTAAAGATGAAGGGAACGGTCGGTTCCGTGGGATGGGGGTGCGGTTTTTAGAACTTCACACTGACCAAAAGAAAACCCTTAGGAGCTATGTCTTAAATCACGGTTTTAACGAGACGCTCAGTGACTTTCAAAAAAAGTCGAATTCCTCCGTACAAAATCTAAAGCCATTTTGTGATCTTGATGCCATCGCTATGATTTTCCGCGCGGCTTCCCAACGGCAGGCGCCGATTCAGATTTTTTGGTCCGGTCATTTCATGATGGTGATGGCGCGGCTTCAGGAGGTCGGAAAATACCACCTGTCATTAAAACTTCCGGATAACTCCACTCAGGGGGGGATTGGCAGATACGATCATCTCTATTTGGGGATGACGCATCAAGATATGTCGTACTTTTTCGAGGCGACCGTCAAATATACAGGGAACGATTCATTAACCATTACAAAACCGGACGTGATCTATTTTGAGGAGCGACGGGTCGAAACGCGCTATTATAGCGAATCAAACGGGAAAAACGATCGTGACAACGTTGAATTACGTTTAGGCGAAGCGGGAAATGAATGCTTGACCCATCAAATCGTTGAATTTAACTCTTCGGGGTTGTCCTTTCATGTTCCGCTCTACGGCGGTTATTTCTCACCGGGCGAAATCATCCAACAGATTAATATTATTAAGGGACAGGAAATCCAGCGACGGGAAAACGCCAAGGTGGTTCACGTCACCCCTATTAGTGAAAATCGGGTAAAAGTTGGGCTTAAATTCCATGTGGATCGCCAGCCGTTTGAACTTAAGCGGGCCGATGCCGATATTAACGATCATAATAGGGCCCCTTTTATATCACAAATTACCCAAACCGCCAAAATCGTCCTTGAAGCGGGCGAAAATGTTTTAAAGAGGGTCCTGGGTATTCACCCGCGAATCCAATTGGCGAGGTATTATAATAAAAAAGGCGAGGAAATCGTTGCCGTCGTCAACACCACGTTTGACATAAAAAAAACAGACCGGAAGGTCAGTGCTCCCGTGGTTATCATTCCACCCGCATTTGCAAGGAGGAAGGAAACCACAGGACTTTTGGCCATGACGATCGTTGAGACTTTTAAAAAATATAAACAGGATGTGGTCGTGATTCGGTTCGATGGAATAAGATGCCTAGGGGAAAGTTACAACGACAAGGAGTGTAGGACCAATGGAAAGGAGATGGTTCATTATACCTTGACACAGTTAGCCGATGACATCGGAACGACTGTGGAATATGCAAAAAAGAACCGCGCATTTTTTTCTTCCGGTATTGTTATAATTTCCTTTAGCATGGCATCGGTTGCTGCCCGAAAAGCAGTTTTATCAGATAAAGGGAAGGACATTCGCTGCTGGATCAGCTGCATGGGGGCATCCGATCCTGATGATCTAATGAAGAATTCAACAGGGGGTATCGATTATTTGACAAGGTTTAGGCAAGGGGAGAAACTGTCTGTAAAACAGGTGTTGGGTCACATGGTGAACCTTGACAATTATTGCCGTGATATTGAATTGAATAATATGGCCGATCTGGAAGATGCCCGAAGAGACATGGCAAAATTAGAAATACCGATTACATGGATTTATGGAAAGTTTGACTATTGGATCAACAAGAATAGAATTTATGACATCATGAGCATTAAATCGAGAGGCTTGCGGCAAGTTTATGAAGTTCCTTGGGGTCATATTGTAAGGACAAGCGATGAAGCGATTGAGGTGTTCAAGCTGATCACGAAGTGCGTTTGGAAACAGCTTTACCATTCTGATGTTGTTCCGAGGATTCCGTCATCAGTTCAGAGAGGAGTGCAGGAAAAGGCAGAATGGTCGCGAGTCCGACAAAAAGACATCGACTTTATGGATTACTGGCGCACTTATTTGCTTGGGCAAGAAAAAGAAGAACTGGGTTTTGACCTGATATCCTTGACTGACGAGTATATCGAACTGATGGAAAAACAGGTGGAGTTGCTCCAGATAAGGGACACCGATTTGGTCATCGATCTAGGGGGAGGAACCGGCAATTTTATACAGTGCTATCTGGAGAAGGGTCCAATCTCAGGACCGTCGGTCGATCCCCGCCGCAGTGCAAAGATAATCATGGTTGACTTCGTGAAAGAGGCCTTGCTGAAAGCCAGGCAGAAGCATAAAGAAAGCATCGGAGCCGCTGGGCGGTCTCTCTCCGATCTCGGCTACATAACGGCGGATCTCGATTCTGTCGGCAGGCCGCTGAAGTTGCCATTTAGAGATCATAGTATTGATAAGATTCTGGCGAGTCTGTTTATATCGTACATTAAAACTCCTAAAATAACACTCCGGGAATGCTTCAGAATCTTAAAACCTGGAGGCAAGATTGTTTTATCTTCGTTAAAACCGGATACAGATATGTCAAAGCCCATACATGCCTTAATCGAGAAAATTAAGACCCAAGATGATCTGCCGCATTTTAAAGATAAAAATAAAGAGGAGTTATTGATAGCCGTGCAGCATTACATAAATTCCGCTGCCTATTTAACCGACCTTGAGGAAGAAAAGACGTTCAAGTTCTACAATGCAGAGGAATTAAGCGGACTGCTAAAAGACTCCGGGTTCACACATATTCAAATGTTCGAGACCTTCGGTAATCCGCGCCAGGGATTAATTGCCATTGGGTATAAGGCTTAAGGGTGTACGGACAAGATAGTATGATTGAAAGTGATACGAAAAAAATCAGGAAAGAATTCGAGCAAGAAACCCGCTCTCTAAGTATTACACGAATAAAGATTATTTGCTCTTTGGCTGTCCCCTTTTTCCCTGCGTTTAGTGTCTTAGACTATTTCGTTGCCCCAGATCACTTCCGCTTTTTCCTGATGTTGAGAATCATCAGTGCATCCGTCAATCTCGTCGTGCTCATTTTGTGCTTTACAAAGTCGCCGGAGAATTACACCTATTATTTAGGCGCCCTTAGCATATTGCCCATGAGTTTTTTTATTTCGACGATGACTCAATACACAGGGGGCCACACCAGTACTTATTATGCCGGCCTGAACCTCATGTTTCTTGCCTTCAGTCTGCTTATGCCATGGAGCTTGGGGCGAATGGCTGGAGTGTATTTGGCCATCGATCTTTCCTACATTGTTCCCATCGTATTATTTGAGAAAATTACGTCGTGGCCGCTATTTCTGAACAACCTCTTCTTTCTTAACATGACGATGATCATTGCGGCCACTGCAACATTCTTCTCTTACAAAATGAGATATCGAGAGTTCAAAGCCCGATTTGAGCTGAAAAACACCAACGTGAATTTAGAAGAAACGAAGAACAATTTGGAGAAGGCATACGAAAAACTCAAAGAGCTGGACGCGATCAAGACGCAATTTTTTGCCAACGTCTCGCACGAGCTGCGGACGCCGTTGACCCTTGTTCTGGCGCCGCTGGAGTCGCTTCTCAAGGGGGAGCTGGGGAACGTCTCCAAGACGCAGCAGGGCCACATCCAGATCATGCACCAAAACGCCCTCCGGCTGCTCAAGATGATCAACAACCTGTTGGATCTTGCAAAGATCGACGCCGGCAAAATGACGCTTAACCTCGAGCCGGTCAATTTGGCCCATTTTGTCAAGGGAATCGTGGTTTCGGTAACGCCGATGGCCGAGAAAAAGCAGATTCGACTTTCGTACGTTGACGGTGAACGACTGCCGAAGGTGGTCTGCGACCGCGAAAAGGTCGAACGGGCGCTCCTAAACCTGATCTTCAACTCGATTAAATTTACAGAGCCCGGGGGCGCGGTGACCGTGCGTTGCGGAATGGCTCATTCGGACGAAGGTAAGGGCTCGGCGAACGGTGTCCAGATTTCCGTGGCCGACACGGGTATTGGAATTCCAAAAGAGTATAAGGAGAAGATTTTCGAGCGGTTTTCCCAGGTGGATGCCTCGGCCAGCCGCAAATATGAGGGAACCGGGATCGGACTCGCCCTGGCCAAAGAACTGGTGGAACTCCACCGCGGGCGGATTTGGGCCGACAGCGAGCCGGGCCAGGGTACCGTGATGACCTTCACGCTTCCGACGGACCTCGAGCTGCCGGTGACGAACACCGCCTCCGAGGACCGGCGTACCTCACCGCGTCGGGCGCGGGACCGGCGGGAAACTGAACGCCGTTTGACGGAGGATTGGACGCGGTCCCTGCGCTTGGCCGCGGAGTACTCCGCCAGCGATATCCTGAAAGAACCCGTGCCGATTCAGGCCCCCCTCCCATTTCCGTCGGGCCCGATCGAACAAACGGTCCTGCTGATCGAAGACAACGCGGACATGCGAAGCTTCATCGCCTTCCAGCTCCAGGACGAATTCAAGCTCCTACAGGCTCGGGATGGGATCGAGGGCGTTGGACTGGCGACCCGCCACCTCCCGGACATCATCATCTCCGATGTCATGATGCCGGGCAAGGACGGCTACCAGGTCTGCCGGGAAATTAAAAGCGATCCCCATACGAAGCATATCCCGGTGATCCTGCTCACCGCCAAGGCCGAGCTCTCCGAAAAGATATCAGGCCTGGAATTCGGCGCGGATGATTATCTCACCAAACCGTTCAATGCCCAGGAGCTCAAGGCGAAAATTCGGTCCCTGGTTCAGCTTCGTCGTTTGGAGCGCGAAATTCAAAATCGGAGCGAAGAGCTGGAGCGGACGCTGAAGATGCTTCAAGAAACCCAGACCCAGTTGGTTCATTCCGAGAAGATGGCGGCCCTGGGATTGCTCGTCGCCGGTATTGCGCACGAGGTGAACAACCCCGTGAGTTTTGCCAAGGGCAGCCTCTCCAATCTCCGACGCTACCTGGGGCAGGTTCGCGAGGCGCTGGAAAAACAGCCGGAGACGCGGCAGGTGCTCGCCCAATTCAATAAACTCCTTCAGGATATCGAGCAATCACTCAACATTGTCAAGTCTGGGCTGGAACGCACCGAGGGAATCGTGACGGACCTGAAGACCTTTGCCCGTAAAGACGAGCAGTACACAAAACGGGTCGACATTCAAGAGGGGTTGGAGGCCACGTTGAAGCTGATCCAGCACGAAATGACGGGCCGGATCACCGTTCACCGGGACTTAGGCATCCAAGAGGCAGTGGAGATCATTCCCGGGCAGATCAATCAGGTTTTCATGAATCTTCTTCAAAACGCGATCCAGGCGATTCCGGAGAAGGGCGACATCTGGATACGGACCTGGGAGGAAGGCGACCGGGTTCATATCGCGGTTCGCGACAGCGGAAAGGGTATCCAAAAGGAGCATCTTGGGCGGATTTTTGAGCCGTTTTTTACCACAAAGGAGGTCGGCCAGGGAACCGGCCTGGGTCTTTCGGTCAGTTACAGGATCATCGAGAATCACGGGGGGAAGATCACGGTCAGCAGCGAAGAAGAGAAGGGGGCCGAGTTTGTTATCACGCTGCCGAAACGTCAATTGCCGGACCGAGCGGAAACGGCCAAGCCCGGCGCCCCCATGGCCGTTAAAGGGAACAGCCGATGAAACCGTTGTTGAGTCAGGAAGAATACCGGCGTTATCCCGTACTCTATGTCGATGACGAGCCGCTGGCGCTGGAAACTTTCCGCCTCCAGTTCAAAGAGGATTTTACCCTACACACGGCCCAGAACGGCGAAGAGGCCATGCGCATCCTGCGAGAGAATGAAATCGCGGTCATCTTGACGGATCAGCGGATGCCGCGGTTGAGCGGGGTGGAACTGTTGAAGCAGGTGAAGGTGCATCATCCGGACACCGTGCGCATGCTGATGACGGCTTATTCCGACATGGATGTCGTGATCGAGGCCATCAATGAAGGAAACGTTTACCGATACCTGGCCAAGCCGTACAACGAAGACGATCTGCGGAACGTCATCCGCCAGGGGATCGAGACCTTCTACCTGATTCGGGAACGGGAGCGTCTTGAGGCCGAAAAGATCGAAACCGCAAAACGCATGGCCCGCGCCAACCGGCTGTCCGCCGTCGGCACCCTGGCGGCCGGCATGGCCCACGAGATCAACAACCCGTTGACGGCGGTGAGCGCTTTCCTCCAGATGCTCCCGCAAAAGTATAAAGAGAAGTCCAAGGACAAGGAATATTGGGACCAGTTCTACCGAAGGGTGTGCGAGGAGTTGGATCGCATTCACCACCTCATCACGCGGATGCTCCGGTATTCCCGCTTCACGGGGCAGGACGAGTACCATTTCCAGGAAACCCACCTCAACGAGCTCTTGGATGACATGGTCGCACTTTTGGTTCCGGAAGCCAAAAAAAAGTTGAATGTATTGAAGAAAGATTTTGATCCCGATCTTCCGACCGCCTGGTTGGACCAGGAACGAATGAAACAGGTCTTCATGAACCTGCTTTTGAACGCGATTCAGGCCACGGACCGGGGGACGGTCACGGTCCGCAGTCGACGAGCCGCCCACGGAAACAACGGGATGGCGCTGGAGGTGGCCGTCATCGACACGGGGTCCGGAATTGAGGAAGAACACCTCTCGAAACTCTTTGACCCCTTTTTCACGACCAAGCATCACGAGGGCAGCGGTCTGGGTCTGTTGACCTGCCATCAGATCATCGAGGCCCACCGTGGCTACATCGATGTTCAGTCCCTGCCGGGAAAAGGGGCCGCCTTTACCGTGGTCATTCCCACCAATCCCCAAGAGCATGACCGCCGACTCGGCGAGCGGCGAAAAGAGCCGGACGGGGTCTCAACCTAAGCCCGTCTCCGTCGCTCCTTGCCTTGACAGAAACCCACCGGTAGGCTATGATGAAACTCCCTTGATCAAGGGGTTCTTCAATGAGTGAAATGACCGACATTGCCATCGCCAGCGATCATGCAGGCGTTGACTTGAAAGGCAAGATCCTCCATTTTCTTCAGGACCAAGGCCTGGGGGTTACCGATATGGGGACGCATAACCATGACTCGGTCGACTACCCCGACTATGGAGTTCCCGTGGCGCAGGCCGTTTCGGAAGGGCGGGTCCGGCGGGGTATCCTGATCTGCGGAACCGGAATCGGCATGTCGATCGTGGCCAACAAGTTTCCCGGGGTGCGGGCGGCCCTGTGTTTCGACCCGTTTACGGCGAAAGTCAGCCGGCTGCACAACGATGCCAACATTCTTGTTTTGGGACAACGCGTGTTGGAGGAGAAGACGGCGCTGGAGATCGTTCGCTTGTGGCTGACGACCGGCTTTGACGGCGGACGACATGCCCGGCGATTGGCCAAGATCGAAGAAATCGAAAAGAAGGGCGTTCGAGATTAAAGGAAAGTTAATTCCCGGGCGAGCAAGGCGAGCGAGTGGGGAATGCGCAAGCCCGAATGATGAGGTGAACGGCCGTGTCTGTGTTGAAGAAAACTGATCCCGATATCTACGACGCGATTGAGGGAGAGAAAAAGCGGGAACGGGAACAGATCATCCTGATCGCGTCCGAGAATTATGCCAGTAAAGCGGTGTTGGAGGCTCAGGGAAGTCTTCTGACGAACAAATATGCCGAGGGCCTTCCCGGAAAACGATACTACGGCGGGTGCGAGTTTGTGGATGTGGCCGAGTCGCTGGCGATCGCCCGCGCGAAGGCGCTGTTCGGCGTCGACCACGTCAACGTTCAGCCCCATTCGGGTACCCAGGCCAACATGGCGGTCTACCTGGCCGTGCTCAAACCGGGCGAGGTGATCCTCTCGATGAGCCTGGCCCACGGCGGCCATCTTTCGCACGGGCATCCGGTGAACTTTTCAGGCAGCCTCTATCGCCCCGTCTTCTACGGGGTGCGCCGGGAGACCGGCCGGATCGATTACGACGAAGTCGCCCGCCTGGCCGATGAGCACCGACCGCGGATCATCGTAACCGGGGCCAGCGCCTATCCCCGCGTCTTTGACTTCAAGCGCCTGCGGGAAATCGCGGATCGAAGCGGCGCCCTCCTGATGGCCGACATCGCCCACATCGCGGGTTTGGTGGCGGCGGGCGTGCATCCCAGCCCGGTTCCGTACGCGGAATTTGTCACGACGACCACCCAGAAGACTCTTCGGGGGCCGCGGGGCGGCATGGTGATGTGCAAGACCGAATACGCGAAGGCGATCGACAAAGCCGTTTTTCCCGGTCTCCAGGGGGGGCCGCTGATGCATGTCATCGCGGCCAAGGCCGTGGCCTTTAAAGAAGCGCTGGCGCCGGAGTTCAAGGTATATCAGCGGCAGATCGTGGCCAACGCGCAGGCGCTGGCCGAGGGCCTGCTCCGGCGCGGGTTCCGACTTATCTCGGGCGGCACGGACAACCATCTGATGTTGGCGGATCTTTCCAATCGCAACGTGACCGGGAAAGAGGCCGAGGCGGCGCTGGATCGGGCCGGGATCACGGTCAATAAGAACGCGATCCCCTTCGATGAAAAACCTCCGGCGGTGGCCAGCGGGGTCCGTCTGGGGACCCCCTGCGTCACGACCCGCGGAATGAAAGAGCCCGAAATGGAGATCATCGCGGAGGCGATCGATCGGGTGACGGCCCATCCGAACGACGAGGCCGTCATCCGGGAGACTCGAAAACGGATGAAGGCGCTTTGTAAAAAATTCCCGCTCAAGGGATGAGCCCGGTTCATTAGACGATGCAGTGTCCCCATTGTGAATCGCTCGACAACAAGGTGGTCGATTCCCGGCTGAGCCAGGAAGGCGCCGTCATACGGCGCCGGCGGGAATGCCTCAAGTGCGATCGCCGCTTCACGACGTATGAGCGCGTGGAGGAGATGTCGCCGATGGTGATCAAGAAGGACGGCCGCCGGGAGCATCTCGACCGCCAAAAGATACTCGCCGGCCTGAAAAAGGCCTGCGAGAAGCGACCGATCAGCATGGATACGCTGGACGCCGTGGCCACGCGCATCGAAAAGAAGTTGCAGGAAAACGGGGAGACCGAAATATCCAGCCGGTCGATCGGCGAGGCGGTGATGGCTGAACTTTATCGTCTGGACCAGGTGGCCTATGTGCGTTTTGCCTCGGTCTACCGGGAGTTTAAGGATTTAAACCAGTTTATGTCCGAACTGAAAGGCCTCCTGGACCGGGATCCGAACAACGCGGGCGATCGCCCCGCCCGCCCCCTGACGGTCAAGGAGGGCGGCACCTCCACCAAGGCGTCGGCCTAGCGCCGTCCGACGATTGCGGCCGCCGGCGCGCTCATCCTCGGCTCCCATGAACAAAACCCATGTCGCCATTATCGGAGCCGGACGAGGCGGAACCTCCCTCATCGAGATCTTCCATCCCGACCCCTTGGTCAAGATCATCGGGGTGGCGGACCGAAGGCCCCGCGCGCCCGGGATACGGCTCGCCAAGCGCCTCTCGATTCCAACGACGAGAGACTACCAGCGGCTGCTCCGCCTTAAAAAGGTGGATCTCCTCATCGATGTGACGGGCAATCCGAAGGTGGAGCGGAGCCTCCGGAAACTCCCGCGAACAGACGTGGCCGTGATCGGCGGGCCCACCGCCAAGTTCATGTGGCAGTTGATCGAGGCCCGCATCAAGGACAAGGAGGAGATCGAGAAACACCTTCGGGAATACCAGGCGCTTTATGGATTGTACCTGCGAGAGATCCAGCATGCCATCGCGGAGGAGCGGACGCGAATCGCGCTGGACATCCACGACGGACTGGTCCAGACGCTGGTGGGGCTCAATTACAAGCTGGATCTCTGCAGCGAGCTCATGGAGAAGGATCCCGCGCAGTGCCGGGTTTTGATCCTGGACACGAGAGCCCTTTTGAGGGCCGCCATCGAAGAGGCCCGTCAGGTGGTCTTCAATCTCCGGCCCTTGCATTTCGACCGAATGGAGCTTCTTCCAGCCATCCGAAATTATCTGAAGACGTATTCTAAACAGTATCAGATCGGGACCGATTTCAAGGTCCGGGGTGACGAACACCGCATCCCGCCCCGGGTCAAGATGTTCCTGTTTCGGATAATTCAAGAGGCCCTGTCGAACGTCCAGCGGCATGCGAAGGCGACGCGGATCGGGGTGGATTTGACCATCGGCGCATCGGACCTCCGGACGACGCTCTCGGACAACGGACGGGGATTCGACCTCGAGGCGGTATCGTCGCATCCGGAAAAATGGGCCTCGTTCGGACTGAAGGGAATCATGGAGCGCGCCCGGCTTTTGGGCGGGACGGCCGTCATCGATACCAAACCCGGGCAGGGGACCAAGATCGTTCTTCGGGTTCCGCTCGAGGGAAAGGAGCAACTCCTTCGTGAACAAGATCAGAGTGCTGATCGCCGATGATCATCAGGTGGTCCGGGAAGGCCTCTCGGCCATCTTGAAGACCAAGGAAGACATTGAGGTGGTGGGGGTCGCCAAAGACGGCGTGGAGGCGGTCGAGAAGGCCCGGCAGCTGCTTCCCGACGTGGTTTTGATGGACATCAGCATGCCCCGGATGAACGGCGTGGAGGCCACCCGCGAGATCAAACGGGAAAACCCCCACATCGGCGTCGTGGTCCTGACGATGTATGCCGAGGAGGAGTATATCTTCGATCTCGTCAAGGCGGGGGCGACCGGCTACCTGCTCAAAGACGCCGATTCCGGCCAGATCGTCAAGGCCATCCGGGCCATCGCCGAGGGGGAGTCGTTGATCCATCCGTCGGTGGCGAGCAAGATCCTGAATGAATTTTCGCTCCTGGCCGAGGGCAAGGGGCGAAGGCCGGGACGCCTCGAGCACGGCCTGACCGATCGGGAGATCACGGTTCTCAAGCTGGTGGCCGAGGGAAAGACGAACAAGGAAATCGCCAACGTCCTCGAGTTGAGCGAGAAGACGGTCAAAAACCATGTCCGGAACATCTTCCATAAGCTTCACGTCTACGACCGCACCCAGGCCGCCATTCACGCCATCCGAAAGGGCCTGATCGAGCTCGATCCCAAAATGTAATCATAGGCCATATTGTCCGAAAAGGACGGGAAAGCTCGCCGCTTGCTACGCACGCGGATCCTTTGGTATGATGGACCTATCCCGAACCATTTGACAGGAGTAAACGCTTATGAGAATCCGATCCCGGTTTTTCGCGACCGCCGTGTCCTTGCTTATTGTCTCGGCTGTTTTTGTGGTCCTCATCTTCGAAACGCCGGCCCAGAGCGCCGATATCCCGTATTCCGGACAGGTGGTCAAGGTCGACGCCGCGGGGCACAACGTGATCGTGAAAAATCCCGAGACGGGAGGCCGCATCAAGTTTGTCGTGACGGACGGCACCGCAATCACTTCCGGCGCTGAAAAGAAAGGCCTCGGGGATATCAAGTCCGGCGAGTCGGTTGAGATTCAATAGGCCATGGAGGGCGGAAAGTACATGGCGCATAAAATCATGCTGAAGCCTTCCGGAGGTAAGTAAAGAGCGGTTCCCGACGGTGAAAGGAGCCATAATGGGCGATGTGATCGTGCTGGACCTGGAGACGCAGAAGAGCTTCGACGAGGTCGGGGGGAGGGAAAACCTTCACCTGCTGCGGGTATCCGTGGTGGGGATCTACTCCTACGACCAGGACCTCTTCCGGACGTTCACCGAATGGGACACCCCGTCCCTTCGCGGGATCCTGGAGGATGCGGGCCTGATCGTCGGGTTCAACCTCAAGCGGTTCGACTACCCGGTGCTCGAGCCCTATCTCAAACGGAGCCTCAAGAATCTTCCGACGCTGGATATCATGGAAGAGGTCGAGCGCTTCCTCGGCCACCGGCTGAGTCTCGACACCCTGGTCAAGGCGACGCTCGGCGAGGGCAAGACGGGACACGGGCTGGACGCGATTCGCTTTTTCCGGGAAGGCGATATGGAGAAGCTCAAGAGCTACTGCCTTTCGGATGTGCGGCTGACCCGGGACCTCTACGAGTACGGAAAGCGCCACGGGCTTCTGCGATACCAGAAGAACGGCGGGTATTACAGCATCCCCGTGAACTGGGGCAAAGCGGCGGCGGTGCCGAGCGCTCCGAAGTAGCGAGGGGCGCGCGGGCCGTTAGCGGAGTTGGTCGAGTTTTTCCGTGTGGACCGTGACCGCGTTGGCCTTGCGAAGGGTTTGGATCTCCTCCTGCAGTACGGCCCGCTTGACATCCTCCAAGACCGGCGTCGGCAGGTCCTCAAACCGCCGGGTCTCTCTCGCATCGGTCACTTTAATCAGATGATACCCGTAGGACGATTTGACCGGCTCGCTGATCGCGTTCACCGGCAGGGCGAATGCGGCAGTGGCAATTTCCGGAATCATCCGGCCCTTTGTGAAATAGCCAAGGTCTCCCCCGGCCGGGCCCGACCGGCCGTCTTTTGAAAACTTTCGCGCCAGCTCCCCGAAATCCGCCCCGGCATTGAGCTGCTGTTTGAGGGTCCGGGCCTCCTCTTCATTCTCCACCAGGATATGGCTGGCCCGCACCTCGCGAAAATCGATTCGGTGGGCCTCGTAATAATTCTTCAGGGTATTCCCGGCGACCATCCGGGCCGTCAGGCGGTCCATCATCCCCGTTACGAGCACGGAGCGACGCGCCTCGGCCAAATTTTCCTGAATCGACCGGTCCTTTTCCAGATGGCGCTTAACGGCTTCCTGATACAGCAGCTCCCGCGTGATCAGGATATCCAGGACTTCCCGGCGGCCTTCCGGGGTGTTGATCGAGTCCTTCATATTGGCCGGAAGCTCGGCCAGTTTTTGCCGGAACACCTCCGTGGTGATGGGCTTTCCGTTCACCGCGGCCAGCTCATCGGCGAACGCGGGGCCGAGCATCACCCCCGCCCCGATCAGGCCGATCAGAAATCCGTAACGCATCCGGTCATCCTCCTACGGTTAAAAACGCCCGCACTCTACCATCCCCGCCGTCGAAAAGCAACTCGCCCGGGTTATCTTGTGTTTGTCCCGGAGAGTTGTTAGAATCCGCCCATGAGGGAACGATCCGTCGAGCCGAAGGATGCACGGCCCGTCGCCGAGGTGGTTCTGTTCAAACACCTCGACCGGGTCTTCCATTATTCAGTACCGGAGGTCTTCCAGGACCGGCTTGAACCCGGAATGCGCGTTCTGGTTCCGTTTCGGAATGGATGGCGGACCGGGATTGTGACCCGCCGCCTTCATCGTGGGGATCCGGCACAACTCAAACCTATCCTGAATCTTTTAGATTCAAATCCCCTTCTGGACCGGTCGATGATGGCGCTGGCCCGATGGATGGCGGAATACTACGTGACCGGCTGGGGGGTCGCGATGAAGGCGATCCTTCCGCCGGGACTGGAGGTCAAAGTTGGGCGCCATTATCGAATCAAGGAGGAGGGCCGAAAAGCGATTTCGGGGTCCTCGAGGAAAGGAGATCCCGCCAGGCGGATTCTAGCCCTCCTGGAGCAGGCGCCCCGAGGGCTGAGGCTGGAAGCTCTTCTGCAGCGAACGATGACAGGGGTCCCCTCGCGCCAAAGCGGCACGAGTCGGCTGTCCCGCACGCTCTCCGCACTCGTCCAGAAGGGCTGGATCGATGAGACCAACGTCATGCCGCGTCCCCGTCCATCCCAACCCCCCGTCGTCCCATCCGTCACGACGTTCCGATTCGCGGAGGGTCCGATGCCGACGGCGTCTTCTCTTCCGGATGATATCTATCAAGCGGTCGGTTCGGGCCGGTTCGAGACCGTTTGTCTTGAGGGCGCTCCGGAGCGATCCCGGCCGGAGGTCCTGGGCCTCATCTCGGCCACGATTCGTCGGAAGCGATCCGTGATCCTGCTCGTTCCCGAAATCGACCGCGTTCCCGATTGGGCCGAGCGGTTTGAGGCGGGACTGGCGGCCACGGTCGGGATACTCCATAGCGGGCTTCCGGACCGGGAGCGCCGGCTGCAGTGGGAACGGGCTCGTCGGGGCGACGTTTCGATCGTGATCGGGACGCGGCTCGCCGTCCTTGCGCCGGTTTTGAATCCGGGGCTGATCGTGGTGGAGGAGGAGCAGGATCCGGCCTACAAACAACCGGAGTCTCCCCGCTATCACGCGCGCGATCTGGCCGTACTCCGCGGCTCGCATCACGGCGCGCTCGTCCTTCTCACCAGCGCGTCGCCGTCGGTCGAGACCTACGCCAACATCCAGAGCGGGAAATACCGCACCGTCCGATTGGAGGGCCGGGGGTCCGGAACCGCGACGCCTCCCGCCGTGAGGATCGTCGGCATGGGCGGTCAATCGCGGGGGGCGTTGGTCTCGAAGGAACTCCTTGCGGCCGTGACGGAACGGTTGGACAAACGGGAACCGGTTGTGCTTCTCCTGAACCGACGGGGCTTCGGGGGGGCGCTTTGCTGTCGAGACTGCGGTGCCGTGGTCCGGTGCCCTCGTTGTCATGTGGCGATGGTCTATTCCAAGCAGAGCCGCCAATTAACCTGTCATTACTGTGGAACGGTCACGGCCCCGCCGCCGCGCTGTCTTCAATGCCGCGGAACCCGCCTGGAAATTGTCGGCGCCGGGACCGAACAGGCCGAGGAATTTTTCCGGGAAAAATTTCCGTCGGCGCGGATCGCGCGGCTGGACCGGGACACGGTGCGTTCAAACGAGGTGTCTTCGGCGATCGCGCGGCTGAACCGGTCCGAGATCGATCTGGTGATCGGGACGCAACTCCTGCTCACGGGCCCCCGCCCGGCCCGGCCGGGGCTGATCGGGCTGTTGCAGGCGGACGGTGCCTTTCAGCTTCCGGACTTCCGTGCCGGCGAACAGACCTTCCAGCTGGTTCGGCGGGTCCTGAACTTTTCGAGCGGGGGAGACGTGATCCTCCAGACCTTTCATCCGGCGCATGAAGCCATCGCTTGGGCGACGACGGGCGATCCGAGAGAATTTTACGAAAAGGAACTGGCTCAGCGGAGGGCCTTGGGCTATCCGCCCTTTTCGCGCCTGGCGGTCGTCACGGTGAAGTCCCTGAGCGAGTCCAAGGCCCGGGCCGTGGCCCAACGGCTGGTGGAGGCGATCAAGCGGGCGGTCCGCCTGGATGATCCGCAAACCCGGTTTCAAATTCTCGGGCCGGCCGCCGCGATGCGGCCGCGTTTGCACGGAAAATTCCGGTTCCAGGTCCTGATCAAGGCGCCGAACAGCCGCGGGCTTCATGAAGCCCTTCGGGCGAGTTTGAGCGCCGTCCGTACCGGATCGGACCGATCCGCCGTCTGGCTTGAGGTGGATGTTGATCCACAGAGGATCGGCTAGCCCGGCCGGATAAACGCGGAAAATATGATAAGATTATAGAAAGGTTCGTCCGGAGACCCGGCGTCGAAGTTTCGAGAAGGGAAGGTCATGGGTAATCCGCTTCGCATATTGATTATTGAGGATTCCGAAAAAGACGCGCGTCGGATCGTCCGTGAACTGAGAAGGGCCAATTACGATCCGATCGTTAAACGGGTGAACACGCCCGCCGCGATGGCCAAGGCCCTTGAGGATCAGGCCTGGGACATCGCCCTTTACGACGATGACGTGCAGAAACTAAACGCGCGGGCTGCCCTGGCGCTCATCCGGAAAAACGGATTGGATCTCCCGTTCATTCTCGTGTCGGGAACGGTTGGGGAAGACCTCGCCGTGTCCGCCATGAAAAGCGGCGCCCAGGACTACGTCATGAAGGATGACCTCACCCGGCTGGTCCCCGCGATTGAACGGGAGTTGCGCGAAGTCAAGGTCAGGAGAGGGCGGGAGCAGGCGGAGCGAACGATACAATATCTGGCCTATTATGACCCTCTGACCGCCCTTCCCAACCGGACCCAGCTCCTGGAACGCCTGCAACAGGCAATTGTAGACGGAAGGAACGGCCAACATGCCGTGGCCTTGCTGCTCATGGACCTGGACCGCTTCAAGCAAATTAACGACACCTTGGGTCATCATCACGGCGATATCCTGATCTTTCAAGTCGGATTACGCCTCAAGCGCGTTCTGTTTGAACCGGACTTCGTTTCCCGTCTCGGCGGAGATGAGTTTGCCGTTGTATTGCCCAGTCTGGCTGCGGCGGAGCATATCACAATGGTAGTCCAAAAGATTCTGAAATCCTTGGAAGAACCCTTTGCGATCGAAAACCTGCCCATCGCCGTTGAAGCCAGTATCGGCATCGCGCTCTACCCGGATCATGGAACGGACGCCGAGACGCTCTTCCAGCGCGCCGATGTGGCGATGTACGAGGCCAAACGGACCGGCAGCGGATACGCCGTTTATGCGGCGGAGCTGGATCAACACAGCCCCCGACGGCTGGCGCTGATGGGGGCGCTGCGCCACGCCATCGACCATAACCAATTGCTCCTGCACTACCAGCCGAAGATCAATCTGACGACCGGTCGCGTGATCGGGGTGGAGGCGCTGGTGCGCTGGCAGCATCCGGAATACGGTTTTATTTCTCCCGAACAATTTATCGGGCCGGCGGAGCAGACCGGGTTGATCGGCCCTCTCACGCATTGGGTTCTCCATGCGGCCCTGAGCGATGACGGGGTTTTGCGGCGGGCGGGAAAGCCCCTCACGGTGTCGATCAACCTGTCGGCCCGCAACCTCCATGATGCACGGCTGCCCGGCCAGCTCGCGGAATTGATGCGGGCGCGCGGGGGATCGCCGGAACGGCTGGAGCTGGAGATTACCGAAAGCGCGATCATGGCCGATCCGGCACGGGCCCTGGAGATCCTGTCCAAAGTCCACGGGACGGGCATCCGATTTTCCATCGACGACTTCGGGACCGGGTATTCATCCCTGGCCTATCTAAAAAAACTTCCGGTGGACGCGATCAAAATCGACAAGGCCTTTGTCATCAACATGGCCAAGGACCCCAACGACGCGGTGATCGTCCGTTCGACGATCGAGTTGGGGCACAACATGGGCATAAAGGTCGTGGCGGAAGGCGTGGAAAACCAGGAAACCTATCAACGACTGATCGAACTGGGTTGCGACGCCGCTCAGGGCTATTACATGGGCCGTCCTCTCCCGTTCGCCGACCTGAACCGATGGTTGGACGAATCGCCCTGGGGATTGAAGAAGGATTGAGTCGAAAACCCCTCGGCAGGCCCCTGCAAAATTGACAATAGAGCTTCGGCTTCCTATAATACCCTTTCTACGAGGAAACGGGGCCGAAGTGGCGGAATGGCAGACGCGCACGTTTGAGGGGCGTGTGGGGCAACCCGTGGGGGTTCAACTCCCCCCTTCGGCACCAATTATAATTGGGGGCCCGTGCGGCTGGGGCGATAAAGGGTCCTCCGATGCCCCCAAGCCCCGCGCCTCTCGCGGCGGAGCCGCGAACCGGCTTTATCCCGCAAGGGAAATTATCCCCAATTTACAATTTACCATTTACGTCTGTTGCGGGAAATTTTCTGGTTAATCGTGAATGGTAAATCGTAAATTGTTTTTCAACTCGTAACGTCAACCCTTCCTAATGGCCAACCGGATCACACTCCTTCGCATCGTACTGCTTTTTGTCGCGATCGGTTTTATTTATACCTATACGGTTTTGGGGGAACTGATCGCGTTCGGGATAGTCCTCGTCGTTTTCGTGTTGGACGGGTTGGACGGCGCGATCGCCCGAAGGGAGGGACGGGCCGATGAAACCGGAGCGGTCATGGATATTTTCGGCGACCGGGTCGTCGAAAACGCGCTTTGGATTGTCTTTGCGCATGTCGGGTTGATCCCGGTCTGGGTCCCGATCACGGTCATGGTCCGGGGTCTGGCGACGGACGCGGTTCGGTCGATTGCGCGGACCCGCGGGGAGACGGCCTTTGGGACGATGCTGCGCTCTCCGATCGGTCGATGGCTGGTGGCCTCGCGCGCCTCCCGGGCGGTTTATGCGACGGCCAAGCTCGTCGCCTTTGGCTATCTCCTTCTCTACCTCGCCCTGATCCAGGCCCAGGTGCGCGGATTGGATCTGGGCGAAATGGAACGCGGGTTGCCGTGGGCGTACTGGGTCGGAATGGGACTGGTCTACTTCACCGTCGCGTTCTGTCTGGTCCGGGGCCTGCCGGTCCTGATCGAGGGCCGCCGATATGTCCGCTCCGAACCGAGCTAAGGAAGGTCGTTTGACGGTCTCATCCAAGACATCCCTCGTCGCGGCCGTTTTGGATGTGGACCACACCCTGGTTCCCCGAACCTCGATCGAGCGGATGTTTGTGCGCTATCTCTGGAATCACGGGAGACTGCGTCTTCAGGATTTCCTTCGGACGATCCGCAGTCTCCTGATCGACGGCCAGGGGCCGCTTTCGATGCGTATCAAGTCCAACAAAATCTACCTGGCCGGCCGGCCGGTCCGGGCCATGGAATATCTGGCCGTGGCCTTTGTGGGCGATTGGGTGCGCCCGGCGGTGTCGCCCGGGGCCCTGGCCGTTCTGGAGGATCATCGCCGGCAGGGTCACCGTCTTCTGTTGCTGACGGGCTGTCCGGAGTTCTTGATCCGCCCTCTGGCCGAGGACCTCGGAATCGACGCCATCATCGGCTCGCGATTGGAAGAAAGAGACGGACGTTGGACCGGGAGGCTGATTCCGCCGCATCCGTACGGAGAGGCCAAACGCGGGTTGTTGGAGGCATGGGCCAAAAGGGAGACCGTTCGCCTGGATCAATCCCACGCGTACGCGGACAGTCCGGCCGATACGGCCGTCTTTGAAGCCGTCGGTTATCCGCACGTGGTGAATCCCGGACGGCGCATGAGGCGCATGGCCGCGGATCGCGGCTGGCCGGTTTTGGAATGGTAAATCGGGGTTGGACGCCGGATTTCCCCCGAAGCTTTTCCCTTGATTTGTATCGGGCCGCTTGGCATAATGAGTCGTCGTATGAAAGACCGGCCGGACCAGGTCCCGCCCCCTTGATATTTATACGATATAATATATAAAGAAGAGCCCGGGCCGAGATGTCGGTTATGATCATCAATGAAATCTATAAAAGCATCCAGGGCGAATCGACCTATGCGGGGCAGCCCTGTGTCTTTATCCGGACCACGGGTTGCAACCTTCGTTGCGACTGGTGCGATACGACCCATGCCTTCCACGAGGGCCGGGAGATGACCGTGGAGGCCGTCCTGGCCCAGGTCGAGGCGTCGGCCTGCCGGCTGGTGGAGTTGACCGGGGGAGAGCCCCTGCTCCAGAAAGAGGCCCCGTTGCTGGTGACGAAGTTATTGGATGGCGGCCACACGGTGCTGATCGAAACCAGCGGAAGCCTCGATATCCGATCGATGGATCCTCGGGCAATCGTGATCATGGATATCAAATGTCCCGGAAGCGGGATGTCCGGCGCCATGCGCTGGGAGAATATCGAGGCGCTCCGTCCCCAAGATCAGGTCAAGTTCGTGATCAAGGACCGGGCCGATTATGACTGGGCGGTGGAGGTCCTGGAAAAATACCCCGTCTTAAGCCGACTCGTCGTCCTCTTCTCGCCGGTGTTCGGAGTTCTGGACCCCCGGCCACTGGCCGACTGGATCCTTGAGGGCGGCCTTTCGGTCCACCTTCAGCTTCAAATCCACAAATACATCTGGCATCCGGAGACCCGAGGCGTTTGATGCAGAATCCGACCGAGTCATCCTCGTCCGGCGAACAGGCGGTGCTTCATGTGCGGGCCGGGAAACTGCTCAAGGGCCTGCTCACCGGCTTCACACCGACGGCCGAGACGGTGCATCTCCAGCTCGAATCGGAAGCGTCCCGGCCGCCGATCGAGGTGCGGGTCTCCGACCTGAAGGCGATATACTACGTCCGGTCCTTTTCGGGCAACAAACACTATAAAAAGAAGCGGTACTTCGGCGCGATGGAAGGAAAAGGCAAAAGGATCATGGTGCGGTTCAAGGACGGAGAGATCCTGTGCGGGTTCATCGATGGCGAGCTTCCCTGGAAGGACGGTTTCCTCACCTCGCCCGATCCGAGCCTCAAAGGGTTTTTTATGCAGCCGGCGGACCCGGAGGGAAACAACACCAAAGTCTTCGTGGTGACGACGGCCGTGGAGGACGTGCGGCGCTTGTAAACGACCCGGAAAGGAGTTCAAGAGGGAATGGACATCAAGATCAAGAAGGGAAAAATGGAGGAGGAAACGGCCGAGGCGATCGTCCTGAGCCATTTCGAGGGCGAAAAATCCCTTTCGGAGGAGGCCGCCGGCGTGGACCGCAAACTGGGGGGGCAGATCCGCGCCTTGGTCGGCGGGGGGGAATTCACGGGGAAGCTCAACCAGACTCTCCTGCTCCACCTACGGGGTGAGATTCCGGCCAGGCGGGTTCTGCTCGTCGGGCTGGGAAAGAAAAAAGAGGTCGGCACGGAGAAGCTCCGTCAGGCCATGGGAACGGCCAGCCGCCAGATTCGCGACGCCGGGATCAAGTCCTTTTCCACACCCCTTCACGGACGCGGGCAGAACAAGATCTCGACCTTTGATTCGGCCCAGGCCATCGTGGAAGGATGTCTTCTGGGCCTGTATCAATTTAACGCCTATCGCACCGAGAAGCGCGAGGAGATCAAGGAAGTGCAGCAGATCACCCTCGTCGACCGGGCCGAGGGAAAGATTGCCGAGGTGGCCGGCGGCAGCCGCACGGGTCAGGTCCTGGCCGAGGCCACTAATTTCGTGCGGGACCTGTGCAACCATCCGTCCAACGTGGTGACCCCGACCCGCCTTGCGGAGGAGGCGAAAACGATCGCGAAGGAGTTCGGCTTGATCTGCCGCGTGATCGAGAAGGACGAGGCCGAATCGCTGGGCATGGGCGCCTTCCTCGGCGTCGCGAAGGGCAGTCTTGAGCCGCCCAAGTTCATCATCCTGGAATACCACGGGGGGAAGAAGAAGGACGCGCCGGTCGTGATCGTCGGAAAGTCCATCACCTTCGATTCCGGGGGGATCTCGATCAAGCCGGCCGAGAAAATGGAGCAGATGAAGACGGACATGTCCGGCGGGGCCACCGTGCTGGGTACGTTGAAGGCCCTGGCTCAACTCAAGCTTCCCGTCTCGGTGGTCGGCCTGCTTCCCGCAACGGAGAACATGCCCTCCGGGACGGCCGTCAAGCCCGGCGATGTGGTGCGGGCCATGTCGGGGAAAACGATCGAGGTGATCAATACCGACGCGGAAGGGCGTATGATCCTGGCCGACGCCCTCTCCTACGCCGCGCGCTACAAACCGTCCGCCGTGGTCGACCTGGCCACACTGACCGGGGCCTGCGTCATCGCCCTGGGGAATCGCGCGACGGGTGTGATGGGAACGAACCCCAAATTGATCGAGCGGCTCAAGCGGGCCGGCGAACGTTGCGGCGAACGGGTCTGGGAATTGCCCCTGTGGGATGAATACCAGGATCAGATCAAGAGCGACGTGGCGGACATGAAAAACGTGGGCGGGCGCGGGGCCGGGGCCATCACGGCGGCGGCCTTCCTCCAGAAATTCGTCGACGGCTATCCCTGGGCCCATCTCGACATCGCCGGCACGTCCTGGAACGACGAACCCCGTCCTTACGCGCCCAAGGGGGCGACGGGGGTCGGCGTGCGGCTTCTGGTGCAGTGGCTGACGGACTCCACACGGGACAAGACATGACGCTCAAGGAAAAAATCGGGCAGCTCTTCATGTTGGGCTTCGAGGGCCGCAGCCCCTCCAAGGCCGTCGTTCGTCTGATCAGGGAATTTCAGATCGGCGGTGTGATCCTGTTTGCACGAAACCTCCAGTCGCCCTCTCAGGCCGCCAGGCTGTGCAACGCCCTCCAGGCCCAAGCGCCCAAGATGCCCATGCTGGTTTCCATCGATCAGGAAGGGGGGCGCGTCTCGCGGCTCCCGAAAGGATTCACGGTTTTTCCCGGCGGCGCCCAACTGGCGGCTTGCCACTCGACGGAGCTGGTCTACCGCGTGGCCCAGGCGACCGCGCGGGAGCTGCGGGCGGTCGGGATCAACATGAACATGGCCCCGGTACTCGACGTGAACACCAATCCGGCCAATCCCGTGATCGGAGACCGCGCCTTCGGCGCCAGCCCCACGCTGGTCAGCTCGATGGGCTTGACGACGATGGCCGGGCTTCAGGACAACCGCGTGATCGCCTGCGGAAAACATTTCCCGGGGCACGGGGACACCGCCGCCGATTCGCACAAGGAACTGCCCCGCGTCCCGCACGACCTTCAACGGCTTCGCGAGGTGGAGCTCCGGCCCTTCCTCCACATCATTCCGAACGGACTGGCCTCGATCATGACGGCGCACGTGCTCTATCCCAAGCTGGACCCGGACGAGCCGGCCACGCTTTCCAAAAAGATCATCACCGGCCTGCTCCGCGAAGCCATGGGATTCAAGGGCGTCGTGGTCACGGACGACCTCGAGATGGCCGCGATCTCGGATCGGCATGGACCGGGCGAAGCGGCCGTGAAGGCGATCGAGGCCGGGGCGGACCTGATACTGTTCTGCCGCGACGAGGACAAGCAACGAGAAGCGCTGGAGGCCGTGGCGAATGCCGTCAAGCACAAGAAGATCAGCGAGGCCCGGATCGAGCAGTCGTTGCTCCGGATCCTCCAGATGAAAGAAAAATTCATCCTCCCCTACCAGCCGGCCGATCTGGCGCAGATCAAGGAGATCGTCGGTTCTTCTTCTCACAAACATCTTCTCGAAGAAGTCAAAGAAAGAGCCGAGGCTCCCGAGGCCGTGAAGGCGGGCTGAAGGCTATCCTGCTTCAAAATAGACCGATATAAACATTTATCCAAATCCCGTTCAATATTTTTATTGACAGATCCCACCGAGTCATCTATACATTGCCCTTGTGTCTGAGCCTCCTCGCCTTCCTCCGCTCCGTTATAATATAGGAACGGGAAGAGGGGGTCTTGAAGCCTTGGGGGACCCTGATGGACCGACGGTTTCAACGCATTCTCCGCTATCTCCCCTCTCACCCCGTTCTTCTTCACCTGGATTTCGATTGAATCATGGGACCACTCCTTATATGACATCTTTTGACGGCAAAAAGGGCCTTCTAAGGAAAAATAATCGTATTTATTGGAAGGAATACTGAGGATAAATAATGAGTCCTTTAGGTCCGACCCGGATTAAACCGTTAAGGGGCCTATTAAGGTGCATATTATTCGAAATATCGTAGAACCAAACTTTTGGATCATTACATACGTCGTTGTTCTTTTAACTATATGTGCGATTTCTAGCTTAATCGTACGTAAGAATGCGATCATTCCTGTTTTTTTCGTACAGCAAAAGTGGACCGTTATAGATGCGGCTGTCGTCCTGATGATAGGGCAAGTTGCTGTGTTGCTACTTCAAAAAGCTGCATCCTTTTTACAAGATAACTTTCTGATGTTTACGGCATTGCATTTATTCTATGGACCAATAATGCTCACTGTGGTTTGGTTATTTTTCCACTTCAGGTTGCGGCAACCCTTAACGGTTATGGGTATTTCGAAGTGTCAATGGACGGGTAATATCTGTTTGGGATCTAAATGGATCTTTGCTCTCTATCTCCCTCTTTTTTTGCTTTTGTATCTTTTGCCAGACCAGACAGTTTCAGAAATGATAGGTCGAAGTTTAGCGGAGGTGAAAGGATCGGTCAATGCGATAGAGGAGAATCTATCATTTTGGGGCTTGTCAATATCAGTTTTACTCCTTTTCCTGATGTTACTCTTTGGAAATGCATTGGAGGAAATCTATTATCGAGGAATATTCTATAGTGTTTTAAGGAAAACATTTAATGCACCCATCGCTAATCTAATGAGTTCCGCTCTGTTTATGCTATCTCATGGAGGTGCTTCCTTAGGAACTTTTGCTGCAGGTTGTTTATTCGCTTATTTATATGAAAGATCCAAATCACTGGTTCCTTCTATATCTGCCCATATTATGAAGAATCTTATATCTTATGTCTTTCTGGGTTTTGTCATTAGAACAAATGTAGATCACCGAAATATCATAATCGTGGGAATATTAATTTTATCTATTTGTTTGGTTATCACATGGCTGCTTTCATATAAAATAAAACTAAGCAATACATCCGGTTCTGATCTTGATTTACCTAAACCATGACGTCGTAGATAGGCGCGCCGAGATCGATGGTATCTACGTATGCACGGTCTTTCCATTTCTCTTTGCAATGCAGGTTGGGGTCGGACCTAAAGAACGGTTTGATTGAAAAAGATTTTTTTAAATATAGACGCCCAGTTGAGCTCTTAAAAGGTCTTTTTTGCCGACGAAAAGCGCCGTTTAAAGAGGAAATGATGATCGCTACGACTGCACAAGATAAGCCGCGATGAAGACGATGACGAGGCCGAGGGCGAGGATGGTATCGGCAAGGATGGCCGCGGATCGGGCGGGCGGCGCCGCCTGAGGCGCGGCGGGATTGGAGGGAACGGGCGCCATCCCGACGTCGAGTATCGCGGTGAGGCCGATGACGAGGAGCACGAAGAAAAGCTTGAGCATGAGCCACGCGCCCCAGGTGGATTCCAGTCGTGCCGAGCCGCCCTCATGGAGCAGTAGGACGATCCCGGTCACAAGGAGCGTTGCCAGGCTGAGCCACCGAAGGCTTTTATAGCGGGATTCAATCCGGGCGAGGATTCCGGGGAGCAGCTCAGGTCCTTTGGCCGGCGCGGACAGGCGCGCGAGGGCGGGGTTCAAGACCAGCCGGTGAAAGAGCATGCCGCCGATCCAGGTGATGGCGGCGACGAGATGAATCCAGATGAGGAAGGTCGAGGACACGGTCTCTACAGCGTCACAGTGGCGTAATGTCGTACTGTTCGATGTGCAGGTTCGAATCGGCCTTGATGATCACCTTCTTGTGAAACTCCAGCTCCAATTCCTCGATGCTCTTGCGCTCCTCGTCGTAGAGACGGTTGGCCACGTCCGGATGGACCCCGATGATGATCTTTTTGTGCTTGGGCGAGATCCCGATCTTTCGGATCTCGCGAAACAGCTCGTGGCAAACCGTGACGGGTGATTTGGTGTAGCCGCGGCCCTCGCAATAGCTGCAGGGCTCGCACATGATGCGCAGCAGATCCTCCCGCGTGCGCTCGCGCGACATCTCGACCAGGCCGAGCTCGGAGATGCGTAGAATTCGGCTCTTCGCCCGGTCCTTGCTCAGGGCCTCCTGCAGCGCGTTATAGACCTTGTCCCGGTTCCGTTCCCGTTCCATGTCGATGAAGTCGATCACGATGATCCCGCCGATGTTCCGTAGCCGCAGCTGATAGGCGATTTCCTTTACCGCCTCCAGATTGGTCTTTAAAATGGTGTCTTCCAGGTGCCGTTTGCCCACGAAGCGTCCGGTGTTCACGTCGATCACCTTGAGGGCCTCGGTATGGTCGATCACGATATAACCGCCGGACTTGAGCCACACCTTCCGGCCGAGTGCCTTGGAGATTTCAAGTTCGATCTCCAGGTTCTCGAACAGGGGCTCTTCCCGGTCGTACAGCTCGACGCGCGAGCTCAGCGCCGGCATGAAGGTGTTGACGAACTCCTTGATCCGGTCGTATTCCGACTTGGCATCTACGATCAATCGATCCACTTTGGGGGTGAAGAGATCGCGGATCGTCCGAAACACCAGGTCGAGGTCGTTGTGGAGGATGGCCGGGGCCGAGAGCGTCTCCTTTTTCTTCAGGAGGTTTTTCCAGACGAGATCCAGGAAGGCCATATCGGCTCGGACCTCCTCCTCCGTCATGCCCTCGGTGACCGTGCGCACGATGTAACCGGTTCCGGGTTTTCGCAGCCGGTAAATCAGGTCCTTGAGCCTCCCGCGTTCCTCGTCCCGGCCGATGCGCCGCGAAACGCCCACGTGGTTCACGTTGGGCATGAAGACGAGGTAGCGCCCCGGCAGGGAGACATACATGGTCACCCGGGGCCCCTTGGTCCCCATCGGTTCTTTGGTCACCTGGACCATGATCTCCTGGCCCTCCTGAAGCAAATCCTCGATGGACTTGTTGCCGGACTTGCGCGGCCTCGGGCGGGCGGGCTCGCGGTGCTCCGTTTCCGGGGCCCCGCGTTCGGGGGCTTCCAGCTCGGCCGGCGCCCCCTCGGCTCCCTCCCCGAGACCGACGGAGGGCGCCGACTCCGACGAGGGGGTCTCTGGACCCCGGACCGGCTCGACCGGCTCCATCGCCTCGTTCATTTTGGCTTCGGCCTTTTCCTCCTCTTCCTCTTCGAGGAAGCGGGAATAGTCTTCCGCGCTGAAGGTGATGTCGTCGACATACAGAAACGCCGCCCGTTCCTGACCGATGTCCACGAAGGCGGCCTGCATCCCGGGCAGGACCTTGACGACGCGGCCCTTGTAGACGTTTCCGACGATCCCCTGGTCTTTCCGGCGGTCGATATAGAGTTCCGTGACCACGCCGTTTTCCAGCACGGCCACCCGGGTCTCTTCCCGGGCCGCGTTAATGATGATTTCGTTGGCCATGATCGAATCCTTTTCCGTTGAGGAGGCCGCGATAATCCTCCGGCCGTCATCTTCAATGTATCTTCACCCGCTTGCCCGTGGGGATTTACCCGGCGAGCCCGGCGAGCGAGAGGGGGAGGCTCCATTCCGCCTGCGGCGGATGGAGGGGGCGACGCGAGCCCCTACAAACAATCAATAAAATAGCATAAAGCGGCGCATTTTGATATTCAATAAAAGTCCCAGCCCGGCCATGGTCGTCAGGATGGCATTGCCCCCGTAACTCATCAGCGGAAGCGGTACGCCCACGACCGGGGCCACGCCCAAGGTCATGCCGATATTGACGGCCAGATAGAATACCAGCATCGAGACCACGCCCACCGCCATGAACACGCCCAATCGATCCTTGGCCTTGTAGGCCACGTCGATCCCCCACCAGATCAGAAGAAAGTAGAGGGTCAGAAGAACCAATACGCCCACGAAGCCCCACTCCTCGGCGAATACCGAAAACACAAAATCGGTGTGGCCTTCCGGAAGAAATTTTAGCTGGCTCTGAGTCCCTCCGAACAGACCTTTTCCGAAGACCCCCCCGGAGCCGATCGCGATTTTGGACTGAAGGGCGTGATAGCCGCGTCCGGTGGGATCGACGGCCGGATCCAGGAACGCGATGAGCCGATTGCGCT